>JAHJGG010000085.1 GCA_018824545.1 Patescibacteria group bacterium
TCACTAGTGTTTTTGACATACAAATTACAGGATAAGCTATTTAAAGAGTCTTGTCAATTTTTTATAGTTTTTGATAGTTGTCCAGATAGAAAAATAGATCCAGTGACGAGTATTAAACTGTTAGATTTTTTTGCTTGTTTTCGGGACCATGTCAATGCATCTTCTGGATCTAGAAAGATCTCTATTTTGTTTTTTGATAAATTTTTTCTAAAGAGTTTTGCGATATCTTGTGGGCTTGCTACTTTACGAAAATGATTAACAGTATTACGGGTGCAGGCAATTGATTCTGGTTCTAGTTTGGCCAAAAGTTTAATCATTTTTTTTATATCTTTGTTTCCAGAAAATCCAACAATCAAATGGATCTGTTTGTAAGTCGAAGAGTTTATAAGTTGAATCGTTTCTATTGTTGTTTTTATTTTATCTTGGTTGTGAGCTCCATCAAGTATAACAAGAGGATTATTTGATATTATTTCCATGCGTAGGGGCTGAACGGTTTTTTTTAATCCTCGTTTTATTGTTGGTAGTGGAATGTTCAGGGCGATAGATACCTCGATAGACAATATAGCATTCCTTGTTTGGTGATCTCCAATATTTTTAAGATTATATTCTAAATTTTTATAAATAAAAGATGTACCTGTGAGATCTGATTTTGTTATCTGATATTTGTTATCTGATATTTGATGTAGAGTAACTTTATTTCGTTTGGCTTCTTTCTCAAAAATATCCAAGATTTTTTTATTCTTCTCCATTGTAAAAGCCTGACAACCTTTTTTAATAATTCCAGCCTTCTCGTATGCAATCTCTTCTCTATTATTTCCAATTATACCAACATGATCCAGTCCAACATTTGTAATGACTGCTACATCTTTATAAGGTATTACGTTAGTAGAATCGTAGCGACCACCACACCCAGTTTCGAGTACTAGCCACTCTACTTTTTTGTTTGCAAAATAAACAAAACCAATTGCTTCAATTAGTTCAAAAAAAGAAAGCATGTCGTATGGAGATTTTTTGGTGTATTCATCTAGCTTTGGTTTTACAAATTTAATAAGTTTAACAAATTCATCTTCTGTCATATCGTGGTCACCGACTTTCCACCTTTCTAGAATTGTTGTTGGGTGAGGGGACTGGGTCGATCCTACTTTCTTTCCAGCAGAGTGCAGTATAGAATGTAAAAAAGATACGACAGATCCTTTCCCACTGGTGCCTGTAATATGAATATAATGAGGGATTTTTTTCTCTGGATTCCCCAAGATGTTTAGAAAAAATTGTAAACGTTTAAGATATATCTGGCAGTGACGTGGATCATTCATGTACTCTTTTCTGGGTAGATTTTGAAAAGAGAGTAGATAGTTGTAAGCTTCTGCAAAATTCATAAGATTTTAGAATTGTCCTTTCGTAGCCATCTCACCAGTAGGTATATAAAAGGCGTATCAAGAACGGCAAAAATTATTTTGAATATCCAATAGCTGAATGAGAGTTGTAAGATAAACAAAACAGTAAATTTGTCAGAGATGCCATAAAAAGCAATAAACATAAAGAGTAGAGTATCGATTGCCTGGCTAACAAAAGTAGAGGCGTTGTTTCTAAACCAAAGATATCTGCCTTTAGTTTTAATTTTCCAAAAATTGAAAGCCCAAATATCGTGTGTCTGGCTCACCACAAAAGCGATCAAGCTTGCGACAATCATTCTCAGACTGCTTGAAAATACCTGAACATATTCATTATTCAAAGCATAACGATCAGCAGCAGGTAATTTTATCGATATATAAATAAGTAGAAGTACCAAAATTTGAGCGATCAGAGCTGACCATACGACTTGTTTTGCTCGTTCCTTACCAAACACTTCCGAAATAACGTCCGTTATCATGAATGTAAGTGGGTATGCAAAAATACCAACTGAGACTGCCACTCCAAAAAGAACAGTAATTTTTGTACCAAGCATATTTGCAGACAAAAGTCCTGCAATAAATATACTGGCAAGAAGTATAAATTTGAATTCTTTTTTCATATGTTATCTAGTTAATATGTATTTCATTCCTCCAAGATTTTTTATTTTACCTTTCATCTCCATAAGAGTCAATGTACTGTTGACTGTGGCGCTGTCTAGATTCGAGTTTTTTATAAGATTATCCACGTGAACAGGCTCACGTGAAAGAATCTCCAAAAGTTTTGCTTCAATAGGTGAGTCTGGAATAATTTCTTTGTTTGTAACATACAATTTTAAATCCTGCAAGTTTAAGACTTCTATTATGTCTTCAATATTAGTAACTAGATGTGCTCCAAATTTAAGCAAATTATTTGGTCCAATGCCAGTTTGAGATGTGATATTGTGGGGGACTGTAAACACTTCGCGATTGTTGTCTAGGGCATACTGAGCAGTAATTAGAGCACCGCTTATTTCTCCTGCTTCTGTCACAAGTACTCCGAGAGACATGCCTGCTATAATTCTATTTCGGCGAGGGAAGGTAAATCGACTTGGTATAGCTCCTGGTGGATATTCTGATATCACTGCTCCACCTGACTCAATAATTTTATTTGCCAAAGTTTTGTGTGCGGATGGATAAATATGTTGTTTATCAATCCCAGAGCCAAGAATAGCAACTGTTCGTCCTTGATTTTGTAGTGTTGTTGAATGAGCAAATCCATCGATTCCAAGCGCTAGACCGCTGACAACAGTAATACCAGCGTTCGTGAGACCAGAAACAAGTTCTTCTGTTATCTGCTTGCCGTAAGTACTATATTTTCTGGTACCAACTACTGCTAAACAAAAATCATCAGGTTTTAATTCACCTCTAACAAATAAACAAAATGGGGGATCGTAAATTTGTTTTAGACTATCTGGATAATTTTTGTCATCCTGAGTAACGCAAGTTATTTGTTCTTGAGTAAGAATTTTATTTATTTTTTCTTCGTCTAATTCGTCTTTCCAGAGCAAGAATTGATTAATCAGATTTTCATCGGTCCATCCAACATCTTTTATATTATTGAATTGAGCTTCTCTAATTTCATCCCAAGACGAAAACGCGCCAGCCAGTTGGCTATAGCGTTTGTAAGTCATTTTTGTGAAGTAGGAAAGGGCGACTTCTTTCCGCATAATTGTTTAACTAATGAATGCTCTCACTCACAGAGAGAATAATGATAAATGATAGTTGATATATGATATTTAATTGAGTAGATATATCACTTATCATATATCATCTATCATTTATTTTCTTTAAATAGACCCAATATTTGTTGAATAGAATTTTCAATAGTTGCTTTTAACGTTTTCTTTTCACTCAATCCAAACTTTCCCAACACAAATTTACTGGTGTCAGACATCTTTTTTTTATTTTCACTAGCTACTCCTATTCGCACGCGAGTAAAGTCTTGTGTCTTTATATGTTCAATAATTGATTTTATTCCATTGTGGCCAGCTGAGCCACGATCGTTCTCTATTTTAATTTTTCCAAGTGGTAAATCTTTGTCATCATGAACTACAAGCAAATCTTTTTCATAAATTTTGTAATAGCTCATGACCAATTGCACCGCCTCACCTGATTGATTCATAAAGGTCATCGGCTTTACCAATATTATTTTTTCGTCTCCAATGCTTGTTTCTACAATTTCAGCGTTAAATTTTTTTGATAATTTCCAATCATATCCCTGAACAATATTTTTGTGCAATGCATCAAGCACCATAAATCCTATGTTATGGCGTGTTTTTTGATAAGTTTTTCCTGGATTACCAAGCCCAACAATTAATTTCATAATAATTATGTGGATTGATTATGTCTTTATCTTTTTGTCTTTGTTAGTTTAATAACAATTGGCGTGCCTAGAAAATCAAATTGTTCACGTAGTCTATTTTCAAGATAATGAACATAGGAGCTGTGAACTGAAGTGCGATACTTAACAAATAGTTCAAAAATCGGTGGTGCAGCATTTAGCTGTCTTAGGCCAAGTAGAGATGGGTGTCTGGTACCCTTACCTCGACTAGGAAGTTTTACTTTTAGAGAGTGGGACAAAAAAGATTCTAGTGCCTCTTCTGGAATTTCTGTGTGTCGTGCTCTCCAAACTTTTTCTATCATAGGAAAAATTTTGTGAACATTCAAGCCAGTTTTTCCACTCACAAACATCATTGGGGCAAATTTTAAATGTGGAAAATGAGCAAAGACCATTTGCCTTACTTTTTTTTGATGCGCTTCATCATTATCATCTGTTAGGTCCCACTTGTTTACTAAAATTATAACACTTTTTGATCTTCTTTCTAAAAATCCACCAAGCTGTCTGTCTTGGCTTGATATAGATTCTTTTCCATCGAGCATAAATAAGACTATATCAGAATCGTCTACAGATTTTATGCTTTTACCAATCCCAATTTTTTCGAGTGATCCTGCTACTTTTGCTTTTCTTCTAATACCTGCAGTATCTACAAAATTTATTAGTTGTTTTTTGTAGCTTACGAGCGTGTCATGTGGCTCACGTGTTGTATGAGCCATATCGCTTACAATAACTTTTTCCTCACCAATTAATTTATTGAAAAGTGATGACTTCCCAACATTTGGTTTTCCAATAATATTAATATTAATTACTTCTTTTTTTTCTTCCTTTACTATCTTTGGACGACGTTTGAGTTTGTTCATTAGTGTCATTAGGTGATCCAAAAAGTCTCCAACATTTCTACTGCTGGCTGCAGAAATAATCCATGGATTACCAAGAGCGAGTTTGGACCATTCATGTTGTTCCATCAGATTTTCTATTTTTTGATTATCAATTTTATTAGCTACCAAAATTATTTTTTTGTCTTTTTGTTTGCGAAGCAATTTCACCAATTCTTTTTCTTGTGGCAAGATTCCTTCTTGTCCATCTGTCACGAGTACAATGATGTCTGCTTTTTCAATAGCATTTTCAGTTTGTTCAATTATTGATTCTTTGAGTAGTACAGAATCTGTAAAAGCTAGTCCACCAGTGTCAATTAGCTTAAATTGTTTTCCGCGCCAAAGTACCACACCTTCATTACTGGTGCGAGTCGTACCTGGTATTTTGGAAACAATAGCTTTCTGCTCTTCTATCAATTTGTTAAAAATTGTAGATTTGCCAACATTCACTCGGCCAACCAGAGCTACTATCGGGAGATTATCAAATTCTATTTTTGCAGGAGTAGACATATTGTAAAATTCACCTAATTAATCTAATATCTAATTAACCTAATAATTATAACACAGATGGATTTAAAAATTCAGTTTTGGAATGAAACTACTCATTAAAATTTTCTCCCAAGATAATCAAAATATCAGTGGAGCTGGCATAGTTGGTGCCAATTGGAGGGGCTTCCTTTATCGGAATATGTAATTCTTGTACTAATCCTTGAAGTACGTCTGTTGGGGCGCTAGTGCTTACAGAGAATATTCCACTTGATTCTTGAGGACGATCGTTTGAATTTCCAATTGTACTAATTGAAAAACCTTGGTCCTCCATTTTTTTCTTCATCCTAGTAGCCATCCCTGCTCTCCACGTGCCATTTTGAATTTCTACATTGGCGGGTTGGTATTCTGGGTTTGTCTGAGCTGGTGTTTCTACATATTCAGGAAGTTCACTTTCGAAAATATTTGCTATCAGGTGATTTATTTCCTTAAAACTTCCACTTTTTGGTTCCAAAATAAATGAACCAGTTGTTGTAAAAGCATTTTGTAAATAACCATCAGGGCTACTATCCAAGACTAGACGAATTACACTGCTGGTGTCGAGCTCTTTACCGAGTTTTAGCATTGCAATAATGTCTGCAAATTCCATGTTGGTAGTAATATGGCGATCTAGTGAATTGATAATTCCATTTATTTTTATTGGATTGGCAAGAGTACTAAATGAAAATATTTTTTCTTTTAGAGCTAATATGACTTTTTGTTGGCGTCTTGCCCTAGCAAAGTCAGAGCCTTCACCATTTGAACCATGTCGTGACCTGGAATATTGTAGTGCCCTCTCTCCATCCATTGTCTGTACTCCAGGAATAAAAGTCAGAGTTTGGTATTCATCGTTTGGTGTTGGGTAAAGATAATCAACAAAACCTTGATCCACACTAATAGACAGTCCCCCTACTTCATCAATCACTTCTTTGAAAGCAGTAAAGTCAATTCGAGCATAGTATTGAATGTCAACATCAAAGGTGTCTTCAATTACTTCTGTAGCAAAAGCTGCTCCCCAATTACTTTTTTCAGTTTCACCATATGCATTGGCATGGTTAATTTTATGCCAGCCATATCCTGGGATACTTACACCAAGGTCACGTGGAATAGAAATCATTGCGACTTGGTTTGTAGATGGCTTCAGGCTGGCTATCATTATAGTGTCTGTGAGATATGGACCATCGTGTCCTGGTCCACCCATGCCCATGAGTAGTATATTGATACGATCATCTTTCTCACCAGCTAGAACAGTGTCTCTTTTAAAAATAAATTGTTTTAGCTTACCAATCAGGCTATCTGGCTCCTTTGGCTCCAAAGTCACTGGGTCATAGTCCTCTGGGTTGTTGGAAGAATCGTGCGGAATGATCGCATAAGTGACACATCCAGCAAGTAAAAGTAGTACTACAATTAGTCCTGTAAAAAAATAAGAGCGTTCTCCAGGTCGCTTATTGTAGTATTTTGTATTTGTTTCCAAGAAATTTGGCTTATCTCCGTCCATAATCCACATTTTTTGTATATTGACATATTATTAAGACTGTCCACATTATAGTTGATTTTGTTACTTTTGGCAACATTGTGGTATAATGATATCAATTAGAAGTCATATTGGGTTTTGTCATGCTGAGCAAAGCGAAGCATCTTTTATAAGTTTAGCCTTAGGAAAGATTCTTCACTTCGTTCAGAATGACATTGTTGTATTAAAGGCAGAAATAATATATTGTTTTTGCTTTTTACACAGCCTAAAACTGGCTAAAACTCGCTACGAGTTATTATTGATAATTTTAGTTAATATGCCAATAAAAATCGAAGAAGATACAATCGTGGGAAGTTTAAAATTTGAATGGACTATCCAAGAGTATGATCAACACGAGCGAAACAGAGCGTGGTATTTTTTTATGCTTGTTGTAGGATTTATTTTAATTATTCAAGCAGTCCTCACTGGAAACTTTTTGTTTGCGCTCATAATAATTTTGTTTGCAATTATTCTATTTTTGCAGTCACATCAGGAGCCATTACAAGTACCATTTCAGATTACAGAGCTTGGTATTATAATAAGTGATCGTTTTTATACATGGAAGGAGTTTGAATCTTTTTATATAATCTATCAACCACCACAAGTAAAAACATTATTTTTGGAGACTGGTAGTATATGGAGACCAATTTTACGTATTCCACTTCTAGACAATAATCCCATAGAGATCAAACATACTTTGCGAGAGTTTTTGGCCGAAGATTTAGAAAAAGAAGAAGAGCCAATTAGTGACCAGTTGGGGAGGAATTGGCGGATACATTAAACATACGAACTACGAAAAATACGAAATTACGAAATATTAAAAAATTCGTCAACCAGAGGTTAGACGATTTTTTTATGTGCGCCCACTAGGAATCGAACCTAGATTAGTGGCTCCGCAAGCCACTGTTCTATCCATTAAACTATGGGCGCGTATGTAATTTTTAAGAAAGCAATTGATTTAAGATGTTCATTATACGCCAGAGGTGGACCCCTCCAATTCGGCGGGAAGGTAGCCTTTGGCTGGAAATATGGACGCTTGTAAAACGAAATCAGTATAGCTTTATAATCGCGTTTAGTCAATAGTTGTTGTACACTTTTTATTTTTTCATTTAACCTGTTACAATATCTATATTATGAATTTAAATACAAAAATTACAGAGCTGAGCCGGGTCGGCAAGGTATTGGAGAGAAAATTAAAACATCTCGGCATTGAGACTGCAGAGGATCTTCTTTTTTATTTTCCATTTAGATATGAAGATTTTAGTCAGGTTACAAATATAAAAGATTTGAAAGACGGGATGCAGACTACAGTCGTGGGAAAGATAGAGCTCATTGCCAGCAAACGTAGCCCTCGCAAGCGAAAGATGATTACCGAGGCAGTCATGGTAGATGATACTGATAGACTTCGAGTTATTTGGTTTGGTCAACCATTTATTTCAAAAGTACTGAAAGTAGGAGATACGGTTTATTTATCTGGAAAAGTGAGTGAAGATATGTTTGGGGTGCAGATGAAATCGCCGTCGTATGAAAGATACAACGAACAACGAACAATGAACAACGAACAAATTAAGACAGCTCATACTGCACGGATTGTTCCGATGTATTCGCTAACTTCTGGGATAACACAGAAGCAATTGCGTTTTTTGATGAGTCAGGTGGTGGATCTTTCGCAAGATGTTGATGATTGGTTACCTGAAGACATTTTGGATACTGCGGATTTGATTACTCTACCGTTTGCAATAAAAGCAATTCATTTTCCGGAAACCAAAGAGGAGTTAAAACAAGCCGAGCGTCGATTAAAGTTTGATGAGTTATTTTTATTACAGCTTCGAGCAGAAATGATTCGTCAATCAATTAAAAA
>JAHJGG010000086.1 GCA_018824545.1 Patescibacteria group bacterium
AAAAATTTTATTTTCTAAATAATTTTAAAATGAAAATTCTACTAGTACTTCCATTCAACGTCTATGGTGGAAAATACGACAATAAAACAGTTTTGAGCGGAGGTGGAGAGGCAGAAATACCCCTTGGTTTGTGTTATATAAAAGCCTATATTAAAAAACAATTCCCAGATATCGATATAAAAATTTATGATTCAAATATAGATGCCTTAAATTACATTATTAATCATGACAATAAAGTTGAAATGGAAACTCTGCGCAGCAGACTAAGGAAAGTAATTGAGGATTATGGTCCTGATGTTGTGGGAGTTAGTGCTTTTTCCCACGCTATAGCTGGCGAAGCCCATAAGATATTGGCCATCAGTAAAGAAATGAATAAAGACATTTTTACTGTAATGGGCGGATCATACCCAACTCTTAGCTATGATTGTGCAATGGAAGATCCCAATTTAGATGTGGTTGTTCAGTCCGAGGGAGAAATAGTCTTTTATAATCTAGTAAAAGCAATAACTAACCGAAAGCCAATCTCTGGAATTAAAGGCATTGCTTACAGGGACAAAGATAAAGTAATAGTTAACCCTTTGGAAGAAAAAATAGCAGATTTGGATATGTTGCCCTTCCCTGACCTAGATGATATCTCGGTTGAACTCTACGGAAAACTACCAAGACATTCACTGCAGAGAATTATAGATGATTTGAAGCCTTTTTCCATTGTTTCTGCCAGAGGCTGTGTTTTTCAATGCGGATTTTGCGCAACAAAAAAAGTTTGGGGCACAATAAGGTACCGCGATCCAAAAAAAGTCATGGAGGAAATCAAATATTTAAAAAGTAAGTATGACATTAATTTTATTAAAATTAATGATGATCTTTTTACACTAAATCCAGATCGAGTAATTGAAATTTGTGACCTTTTTATTAAAGAAAAGCCAGTAGAAAAATGGTGTTCAACTGGTACAGCAGTCTATTCACTATTACACAAAGAGATGGTAAAAAAAATGGTTGAGTCTGGTTATCATGCTTTTGCCCTGCCGATTGAATCGGGCTGCGAAAACACTCTAAAAAAGATAAATAAACCGTTGAAATTAAATATTGTCAAAGAGGCAGTTCAACATTTGAGGCAATATGATGATATTTTTGTTGGTGGGGGTTTTATAGTAGGGTTCCCTTTTGAAACAAAAGAAGATATCCAGCAAACCTATGATTTAGCTGACTCTCTGGATTTAAACTGGGCCACTTTTAACATGTTTACACCTTTCCCCAAGACGAAACTATATGAAGATTGTATTAAAGAAGGTTATCTAAAAAACAAAAAAATTAAATATGATGACCTACAAAATACGAACGTCTTAACAACTCCAAATTTTACCAAAGAATGGCTCATTGACAATAAATATCTTAATAATTTAAAAATTAACTTTGTTCATAATTACCACCTTAAAAAGGAGGATTACCAATCAGCCATAGACGAATTCAAATTTATACTTAAGATAGCTCCTGACCACGCCTTTGCTTTACTTTTAACCGGTTATGCACACGACAAGCTGGAAAATAAAGACCAAGCTGACTTGTATTTTAAGAAAGCAGAAGATATCTTTAAACAAGAAAACTTCTGGTCAAATTACTTGAAATCTCTAAAAGATGACCTTGAATCAAGTTTTAAAATAAATACTAATAAATTTATGGTTTTAAATTAAAAAAAATTATGAAGTACTGTGCAAAATGTGTTTCACCGGAAACAAAACCGGCCATAAGGTTCGATGAAAATGGCGTCTGTAATTTTTGTAGATATTTTGAATCGTTAGATAGGGTGGATTGGGAGGATAGAAAGAGACAGTTCATAGAGATAGCTACCCAAGCAAAAAACAAGGGGGCACAATACGATTGCGTTGTGGGAGTCAGCGGAGGAAAAGACAGTACCTATATGGCCCTTTATGCTAGGGACGTCTTAGGTCTAAAAGTTTTACTAGCTAACATGATGCCTGAGTGCATTACAGAAAATGGCCAACACAATATTAATAACTTGCAAGAAATGGGGTTTGACTGTTTCATGTTCAGGCCAAATCCAAAAGTCAGTAGGACATTAGCAAAAATGGCATTTTACAAATGGGGTAATCCAGTTAAGCCATCTGAATATGCCCTGTATGCCACACCTGTACGAGCAGCTATAATGTACAAAGTTCCTTTGGTTATCTTTGATATAGACACTACTAATATTGATGATGAAAGCAAATGGCAAACAGATGGTGATGCTTCCAGGATTAATGAATCAAATACACTTGGTTTTACTGGAGATGCTGATCATCTTATTTGTGAAGGCGTCACCAAAGAAGACCTTGTTCCCTACCAATATCCTACCCAAGAGGAAATAAGACAAGCTGAAGTAAAAATGGTTTATCATGCGCATTTTGAAAGATGGTCAGCCCATCACCATGCGATGTTTTCCATTGCCAGAGGCCTACATGTTAGAGACGACAATCCTGAAGACCTTGGACGCCGCACCAACTACCACGCCTTAGACGCTGATATCGGCATCATGAACCAAATGTTAAAGCACATAAAATTTGGTTATGGCTTTGCAACTGATGATGCCTGCGCTGGCATCTGGGATGGTACAATAACTAGAGAAGAAGGTGCAAAGTGGGTAAGAGAATATGATGGTAAATGTGCTGTAAGATATATTCAAGAATTTTGCGATTACATAGGAATTACATTAGATGAATTTTGGAATGTGACAGAAACATTTAGAGGTCCAATGTGGCAAAAAAATAAAATAGGAGAATGGAAATTGAAAGATCAAATTAAATAATTTGAATGAAAAAAAATCCGACGTTAGTCGGATTTTTTAATTTCCTGTTTTTTAATATTTATCTAGCAAACAATGTATCTTTTAAATCTTTAATATTTATCAATTTAACTATCTTATCCTCCGGCAAAGCCAGCTTGCCTCTCATACCAGGATAATAACTAATCACTTTCTTTCCACACAAGCTAGCTACCACCAAAAACATGCTTGACATGCCCAGTACTGTAGTCACTTGCACCAAATCTTTGAACACATCCTTTTCACTAGATTTTTCAATTTTCAATTTTGACTTATACTTATTTATAAGTTTATTATACTTATCTTTTTTCTCCGCCGGATGCAAACGAACAATTATTTTATTTTTAAACTGCAACCTAGTTAATTCTTGCAAAATATTTTCCAAAATATTTTCTTCGTTTATTATCTTTCGTCTCTTATCTCCGAAAGAATTAACAGCTGAATTTATAGGCTCACTTGCAAACAAAATTCCTCTACCAGACCTTTTGTTTCCTTGTGCTAATTTATATTTTTTTTTAACTTCTAGAAAATATTGATTAGGTTTATATTTTACTTTTACCCCTTTGAATTTCCTACTTGCTAATTCAAAAGCACACTTATCCCCCACCCATATCTCATCCGGTAAATTATTTTTCCAATCTTTTCTAGGGTAACCAAAGCGCTCACGATAATTCACCCAATGTTCAAGATAGCTAGCAGTTTTTATTCCTTTTTTCCTAGCTTCTTTTATAAAATCCAGTTCTATACCACTACCCCAACTGGTGCCTGCTAACAACCCATTTAGCCCTTTGTTATTATCTAGTAATTTTTTTGCTTCTCTTTTGTCAAAAATCAATATCTTGGTC
Source organism: Patescibacteria group bacterium (assembly GCA_018824545.1). Taxonomy (GTDB): domain Bacteria; phylum Patescibacteriota; class Patescibacteriia; order Magasanikbacterales; family UBA922; genus JAHJGG01. Next base: position 3,664 of record JAHJGG010000086.1, read on the forward strand.
AGACCTTTTCTTTTAAAAATTTTCTCTGCTGGCCCAGCCACCAAACAAACAAAATCGTTCTTGTTGAAATTTTTCTTAACATAAGCAGAGACTACCTCTGCTCCGCCTGCATCATGACAAACTACTAATGTCTTTTTTTTATTTTTATTCATACATCGTTTCGCACCAGCCCATAATTAATAATATCTACATATTTACCATGCTTATAAAGGGCTTCCTTCTGTATCCCCTCCTCTTTAAAACCTAAAGACATCGCTAATTTTTGCATTCCTTTATTTTCTGTAGAAGTCCCACAATAAATACGATGCAAATTTAATTCATTGAAGCCGTGATTTATAATTAGTTCTCCTGCCTCTTTTCCGATCCCCTTTCCCCATGATTCCTTGTCACCAATAATAATAGCAAATTCAGCAGATCTGTTGGTATTATCAATACTTTGCAGAGTTATATTCCCGATATGTTTACCTGTCTCTTTATCAATAATAGCTAAGACAAGTGAAATTTTTGATTTAATAACTGAATTGTAATATTCTTCCATATTTTCCTTGTAATTAGGAAAACGGTGATGATCATTAAAATTACAAATTTCAGCATCATTAAACCAATTCTGATAGTTATCATTTAAATCTTTTGTTTCCAACGGACGTAGAAATATTCTTTTCCCTTCTAAAAAAAATTGGATCATATATTTTATATTAATTCTTTTTTGTTAGAATAAACTTTTTCAAAAGCTCTAACCACATCGTCCATATCACTTTTTGTGGCTGGTGGACGCATTAAATCATGGTGAAATAAAATTTTCTCGTGTAGCTTTTCTACTACTGGACAAATACCCTTGTCATATTTAACAGCGCTGTTATTAAAAGGATATCCTTGGCTGCCAAGAGCAATTTTTTTCTGAAAAAGAGGCATAAGATAAAGCGGCTTTACATACCCACAACCTATTAAAACCCCCTCCTGCTCTCGCAGTTCTGTCGCTGCTAATTCTGCTTTAACAGCTTCAATAAATGTATCCCTTCTTACACCAATAGTTTCTTCATCATATAAAAATGGCTGTAAATAATAGGCATGTGTTGCCTTCTCTCTTACGCCTGGAAATTTAATGCCTGGTATTTGAGACAATCTTTCAGCTAAATAATCAGCGTTTTTTGTCCTCTCCTCTATCAAATCTTTTAGCTTCTTCAACTGCACCCTGCCAATAGCAGCCTGGATTTCAGTCAGGCGAAAATTAAAACCCAGCATGTTTACCAAATCACTGGCGCCTTTTTCCTCAACTACTGCCTCGGCGTGATTTCTAATTAAGCGCATCTTGTCTGCTAATTCATCATTATCCGTCACAATTACACCGCCTTCACCAGTATGGATGTGTTTATGGTAATTTAATGAAAATACGCCAATATCACCTAAAGTACCAGCATATTGCCCACCATAAGATACTCCCGGTGCTTGCGCACAGTCCTCAATGATAATTAAATTGTGTTTTTTGGCAATGGCATTAATCTGATCCGCATCATAAGGCTGTCCGAAAATATCTACTACTATAATAGCCTTTGTTTTATCAGTGATTTTCTCTTCAATAGACACTGGATCTAAACAAAAATATTTATCTTCTATATCAGCAAATACTGGAACTGCCCCATACCACAAAGGTGCAGTAGCTGAAATGCACATGCTGTAAGGGCTAACTATAATTTCATCACCTGGCTCTGTGCCAATTGCTCCCACTGCGCACTGCAAGCCCGAACTGCATGAATTAACAGCAATTGCATGCTTTACTCCAAAATAATCAGCCCACTCCCGCTCGAATGTCTGCACTTCGCTGCCGCCAAAAAAATCCGGTTCCCAACATCCTAAATAACGAGATAAAACCCCAGAATCTAAAACGCGATTCACTTCCTTCTTCTCTTCTTCACCTATATATTTATAAGCAGGAAATAATTTTTTTCTTACAGGCTGCCCGCCATGTACAGCTAACTCTGACATAAAAATTAGTATCAATTAGTTAATAAAGATAAACATACTTTTTGTGTTCGCAAGGCATCTTCCAGCTCGCAAACTAAAGGCTTATTTTGTTCTAAATGCTCAATTGCATGATTGACTAAATCAACTAATGCATTATCTAAAAATGTCTTTTTAACTTCAGCATCACCCAAACACTTATACCCCGCAAACAAAGGATCATCTTTGACCTCTTGAATAGATACAAAAAAACCTGAATCAAAAAAATGAAACCGTGCTTTTTCTAAAATAATATCCAATTCAAAAATTGAAAATTGACGTTCATCTCCAACTTTCAAGTGAAACTGCGGACAATTTGCAAATGATAAAAAACCTGCCACTGTCTTATCTTTTTTATTGTAATCACAAATTTCATGCAAATTGACGCCTGTTTTATACTCACCAAACAAAAAACGACACAAATCAATCATGTGCGAACCATTATGCAAAATTCCCTTGGTATAAATACCACTAGCGCTAATTACTTTGCCATATTCACCTCTTTCTAATTCTTTCTTAAATGTTTGTACGCTCTTATCAAAACGGCGGGAATAATTTATCAAAGCCGGTATTTTCTTCTTTTTGTATAAATCAACAACTTTTTCTGTATCACTAATATTAGTGGTAACAGGCTTTTCACAAATAACTATCTTGGGGTTATATTCTGCTAGTGTTATTAAATTATCAAAATGAATGTCATCAGGAGTGCAGATACTTACCAAATCCGGCTTAGCCTCTTCTAACATCTGACTTAAATCATGATATGGCTGACAACCCCATTTTTCGGCAGCTTCCTCTGTTGCTTTTTTACTTATGTCAAAAAAACCTAACAGTTCAGTTTTAGAATGTCTGCGGTATGCATGAGCATGTGTTAACACCTGTTTATCCTGGGGAGAATCAAAAGCGGATGCTATTCTCCCAGCACCAATGATAACTGCACCATACTTATCCTTCTTGTGGGTTTTTTGCTTTGACATACTTGTTTACGTCTAATAATTCAGGATTCTTTTTTAATAAATTTATGACATCACCCACGGAAAAATCTTCATCATGAGGTAACAATCTTTCAAAGATACTATTTAACAACTCATAGTCTGCCTTTTCATCAAGCGTGAGCCGTATATCAGACCAATAATGTTCTTTAGGGGCTACCCAATTATATATTTTGAACTGCTCTGGGTGATTGTATATATAATACGTAACATGAACACGATCAATGGGATCGTCAGTTAGTTTATCTACTTTTTCTAAAATCTTAGTAGGGAAAACTCTCACATCAAAGCCATCTGGATAAGAAAATTCAATATTATTGGCTGAATAATCAAGGCTCTTTTCAAAGAGCTCTTCCACCCCCCTGTTTATCAAACGCCAATCTACCAAAGGACAATCCCCTGTTATTTCAACAATAATATCAGCCCTCGCTGATCGGGCAGCCTCAAGCACCCTTTTTAAAACGTCTTCTTCGCTTCCTTTATAGTAATTGATCCCCAACCTATTTGTCAATTCAACGATTGGATTATCTCTTTTGTCTACGGTGGTGGCCACCACAACTTGGTCCACGTACTTAGACTTTTTCACTCGCTCAATTATTCTTTCCAAAGCTGGTTTACCAGCCAGGGGCATTAATACTTTTCCCGGCAGTCTGGATGATCCCATCCTGGCCTCTATGGTTAGAACTACTTTTTTATTGTTATACATACACAAAAAACTAAGACTGTTCCATTGATTTTACAATAGCATTATAAATATTATTGACGTTTGTAGCCTCATCAGCAAAAAATTCCGGCTTTGCAAAAAAATATAAAATTGCATTTATGGTTACCTGCTCTAGAGAGGACAGATAATTAACAAGTTCTTGCTTCTTAATTTTAAAATCATGACTATTAATCCGACAGAATGCTTCCCTACAACTCTCTACACTATTTACCTTAAAAATACTTGGGCAGTCTTGAAACCAAATATCTCCAAATATCAAAGCTGGCTTCAACCGCAAGGCAGCTTCCCAGGCTGCAGTCCCAGTAACTGTAGCAGTTACTTGCGAAAGCTCCAATAATTTATAAGTATCAGTGTCTAAAGGCACAATCTCAACTCCCTTTATTTTAGAAATCCTTTGGTAATATCCCTTGTATCTAAAAGCGTTATAACCAATTCCATTATTATAAAATTGTACTGGATGATCTTTGATATATATTTTCCAACCCCTTGGTAGCGCCGCGGAAAGAATTTCAATAAAATTAATTTGATTTGCAAATATACCTCCAAAAATAGTTGTGGAAGCTTCTGGCTGAAAATGCAAGGGTACATAAACATATTTTGAGCCAAAATCTGGATTAATTTGCATATCCACATATTCTTTTTTAGCATTTCCTATTAATCTATTTAGGATATACCTTTGTAAATTTTTCCATCTGAACAAGCGGACAAAAAACTTGATTTTATACAAGATTTTAGAAAACGAAAAACCTTCACCATATTTATTTTTAAGCTTGCGCTCATTATAAAAATCTATAATTTTAACCGGCTTTCTTTCTACTGGTGTCCCAGACTCCAAATTTGCTTTTACGTCTGAAGACAAATTATCGAAATCAAAATCTTTATCAAAATTCTTTCTTAACACAGACTGTAATTCCAAACTATTAAACTTTATATCCGAGGTAATAAGTAATTTGTCTTTTATATAAATACTATTAACAATAATGGTTTTTATTTTCAAAAATTTAAATACTGAATAAGCAACATAACTATGCAAATGGTGTGGCATTTCTTCGAAAATGACCACCTCCGGTTTGAGCTTAACTGCCACCCCATACCAATACCTGAGTAAGTCATAAAATAACTGCTTTTTTTCTTGTAAAGTCTTTTCCCCATAATACCTCTCCATCATAGACAAAACCACTGACTCAGCGTCAAAAAAATTAGAGACAACATCGGATCCCAAAGGTTCAAAATCTGACAAATTTAACCCTTCTGCCGACTTTCCTTCTCTAGCAGACACATGCTCATGAAATATAGTATTGGGAAATTCTGCTTCATCCACTTTAAAATAAGAATTATCTCTTACCCAATACAAAATCTGGTGGTTGTTCTTTTTTAATCTACTAGCTACTTCTGTTAATTCTGGAAGTGAATTCGCCCATTCCATCAACATTATACGCATAGTCTTTATAAAATAAAATTACTGCCTAAATTTGACACTCTGTAAAAATAAGACTTTTTGTCTTCAAGTAGATCAGCCGGTGCACCTTCTTCAATTATTCTACCCTTATCCAAAACAATCAGTCTGTCAACATTAGAAACCGTAGACAGGCGGTGAGCAATTACTAACACAGTCACATGGCCTTTTAATTTTTGCACAGCTTTCTGGACAGATAATTCTGATTCACTATCAAGAGCGCTAGTTGCCTCATCCAAAACTAAAAGTTGAGGTTTTCTGGCTAAAATTCTGGCCAAAACAATTCTCTGCCGCTGTCCACCTGATAACAATACCCCTCTTTCTCCAATTTCAGTTGACATTTTATTTGGTAAACTTTCTATAAAACCATCAATATTAGCCATCTTTGTTGCTTCTAGTATGTCAACTTCTTTTAAATTATTTTTATAAAATTTAATATTATTCTCAATTGTATCATTCAACAAAAATATATCCTGTGATACATAGCCGATTTTTTTTCTCCAATCTTGAATACTAATGTCATTAATATCCTTGCCATCTAATAAAATACTCCCGCTTTGAGGTCTGTTAAGACGTAAAATCAAATCAACCAAAGTTGTTTTACCAGCCCCAGACGGACCAATAATGCCAATGATTTCTCCTTTTTTTATTGAAAAATTTATACTTGAGAGGACATTTTTATCCTCACCTTCTCCATCAGCACCATAAGAAAAACTTAAATTTTTAAATACTAAATCTTGACTAAAAAGAAATTTATCTTTCCCGCTATCTTTCTCTTGGCTATCAGTCATTTCCTTTTCGTAGTTTAGCAAATTTATTAAAAATGGAGTATGCACATTTAAACGATGGATTTCGACTTGGGCTGATTGTACGTGTACAAAAATTCTATAAATAGCGTAGATTATAACAGCAAATGATCCGTAGTTAAACTGGCCAGTTTTATAAAAAAAAGCAAAGATGGCTACCACAAAAAAAATACTAATTGGTTGAGCCACCACACCTACGAAGCTGCCAAAAGTCGCTATTTTCAAATTTAGTCTTTTGTAGTTGTCAAAATATTTGTAAGCTTCTCTAGTTAACGCCTTATCAACAAACATAGATTTGATCGATTTGATGCCAAGACTATATTGATTGATAAAATGACTAACCTCCTTATACCATTTGCTTATCTCTGAAGATAGTGATTTTGTCCGATAATACAGTGGTTTAAGGACAAAAAATACTAAACCACTTAGTAAAATTGTAAGAAAAGCTACCCATGGTGACAGGTTGATAATTACCAAAGTATAAATTAACAAATTCATGGCAATTATAATAATGCCGCTAATATTTAGAAAAAGTAAAGAACTAAAATGAACATCAGTCATTAAACTTTGTTCAAGAAAACCCAACTTTTGTTTTGATAAAAATGACCAGTCTGTTCTTAGTACCGACTTAAACAACTTTTTACGCGTGTTTGCCTCATAATTATTGGTGATTACTAATTTAATATAGCTTGCCAAAAACAAAACAACAGCTTTTACAAAAAACAATAAACAAATAATTATTATAACGCTCTTAATACTAAAAGTTATGCCAAAAAAAAGGAAAACTTTCTCTATTATTTGAATTACTACGTTGTCACTACCAGCCCCAACTTTTTCTACAAAGGACAAGAGTGGTACTATCATTGTCAAACCTACACCCTCCAGCAAGCTGCTGATAAAACTCAAAATAACCATCAGCAAAATTTGTAATTTGTAATCCCAAAAACCGCGCTTAAACAGTTTACTGATATTGATAATTTTTTTATAATAACGCAACATGGATATCTAATTAGTTTATTAATATTTGAAAGTTGGAGATAAAATCAACTTTTCTAGAGTCTGTTCAATACCTAAGGTTTCAGGCCAGACAATCTGTCTTTTTGAATCAAAATTATTTATACCATCAATTATAATCTCCGGCTTAAAATCTGCTTCTAGAGAGACAGCCAGATTATCTTCTGTTAATCTATGACCTAGATCAAAAGATGTCTTCATTGCAAATACCGGCTTTTCATAAAACATCATTTCGTTCAAAAAAGTACTATACAAACCAGCTACGGCATCAATTTGAGAAAGAACTTCTTCATTTACTTCTTGTACTAAGGTTAGCCTGCTGTTATTATCAAGACCATATTGCCTTAACTGCTTTTCAGAACTTATGTCAGGCCTTACTGAAAAAAAAATGTGAACATCTAAATCTAAAAATTTCTTAATATACACCCTTACTTCTTCGGCCATACTTGTCCCCCCTACTGATATTTCATATGGCACCAACATATTGACTTGAGAAATATCTGTAATTTCTGATCCTCTTTTTTTATATAAAATAGGCTGTAATTTTCTTAGCCAACCGCCAATCTCGACATTTTTTTCATCATATTGAAAACTATAATCAAGTAATACCTTCTTCCAATATTCATTCCAAACGAACAGCTTATCAAAAGTTAAACTTAAATTTTTCGGAATGCCATAATTCATCCAGCCAACATGATATTTGGTAAATTGGCCATGTTGAATAGCATAAGCTTTGATATTATTTAACTTACAGGCCACAATTAGCTCATTTGCATATCGCACATCATCTATGGCAACCAGCTTTTTAACTTTAGTCAATTTAAGTAATAAATTCAAAACTTTTATTAATCTAACACTAACTTGCGAACGCTTATCAATTTCTGCTAAAAGATAATTAATGTAAGGCAGATTATAATTTTCGATTGACGAAGTATCTATCTCATCAATGTTAAATTTATCATCCAAAAAACTGGAAAACATCAAGGACTCAAGATATAAAACTACCCTTTTTCTCTTAAAAAGATTTGCATAAAACTCTTTATTCAAAAGAGTGTGAAAAACTTCAACAAAATCAACATTATTTTTCTTTAAAAAACTATAAATCGGAGCAAAGCGAAAATCACAGCCTAGCTCTGAATATTTATCTGGTGTATATACTAACACTCGGGCACGAAAACAAATTAATTTTAAAAAAGCAAAAAAAGTTACTGTTGCAGCAACACTTTTGGTTAAAAATTCCTTTGCAATATTTCTTTTCCAAATTGATTTCTTATCCTGCTTAAAATTTATTTTATAAATTTTAAGCAAATTTTTTATCGCCCTCAAATTATCACTGATTTCTACATTCTTAATTTCTTGCTCATACAAAAATTTAATGACCGATTCATACTTAACATATTCTCTTAGAAAATTCCAAAAAATGAAATGCTGGTGAAAAGCCCAAACTGAAACCCCAGCATACTTCCTGGTCTCATAAATAGGGACACCTTCTTTTGTTTTTACACCGTTCATTAATTTCAACAACTTCAATGCTCGTAGTAAATTTTCCTTTATTACAAAAGACTTCAGGATATTTGTTTTCCCCTCTATCAATTCTACAACACCCTCTCTGTTACTTTGAATATTCAAACATTTAGACATTTGTTTTCAATACATAACAACATAAATTATTGCTTTCTAGTCACATTCAACAAAGACAATCATTCCTTGGGCAAATAAATTTGGAAATATTCTATTTAAAATTGGTACCCCTTCATATAAGGTTATTTTACTATTTTTTAACCCAAGAGATTTTAACCAAGAATCCATATCCTTAACTGTCCAAAATCGTAAATGCTCACCAGGGTGAGTTAGCCATTGCAAAGGAAAACGTCCAAACAAAAACCTTAGCCTATGGATGTAATACCCAGAATTAGGTACTGAAAAAATTAATCCTTTTTTAGCTTTTTTAACTAAATAGTAAATAAAAGTCTCTGGATTTGGTAAGTGCTCTATAATTTCAAAACCTAATATGTAATCTACTTCTGGTAAATTCCTTATTTGATCAAAGTCGCTAAAATTAATTTTTACATTCTCAATTCCTAAATTTCTAGCTAATTTTAAAATATTTTCATCAATATTTACCTCAACACTTTTATGACCCCCTCTTTCATTCAAATAATCCAACACATCACCGTCACGCCAGCCAATATCCAGAACGGTTGAACTTGGGTCCAATGTCTTAAGCGTCCAATCTGCTCGCTGCTTTTGCCAAGAGGAAAGAGTAGATGAACCACCTCTTCTTTTTTTCCAAAATACATTATAATCTACGGCATATTCACTTCCATAACTGCACTTAGGGTAAATACTTATTTGCTTAAAATCATCTTTAATTTTCTTTACAATTTTTATTAAGGACATAAATTGGTCTTAGTAATACCTTTAACGAAAATTTCACAACTTTATTAAAATAACTTTTAAAAAAATTTTTCAATATTCCTACACAGAGACATTATAAGTAGCCGTTAATGGATCTTGGGACATTACCTTCTCTACCATTTCTAGATCACTGGGGGTGTCAACACTATACAAACGAATTTTAGAAAAAAGAGCTTTAATATTAATGCCATGCTCTAAAAATCTAAACATATCTACGGAATTGGCTTTTTCAAAATCTGTTGGCATTAATTCTGAATAAAGGAACAATACCCTGCGTTTAAAACCAATAATCCCAGTCTGAATACCAACTGATGATAATTCTCTTGCCTTTTCCTCCCAAAAAGGACTAGGGAGTCTAAAAAACCAAAGTATTCTACCCAATTTATCTACCACCATCTTCACAATATCCTTATCAAAATACTCATCTTTGTGGTTAATTTTATTTACTATATTAACAACTTCATTTTCATTTTTTTCCAAATCACTGGCCAACGCTTCAATAACTTCAGGATTCACCATTGGCTCATCTCCTTGAATCATCAAAATATTTTCAACTTTTTGTCCACATTCTTTTTCAATTTCACGAACAGCAGCGGCCACACATTCAGTTGGCCTCTCATATTGTTCTCTTATAAGAATGGCTTTCCCTCCGATTGAATCTATATAATCTACAATTTCCTTATCATAGGTAGCCACACAAACGTAGTCCAATTTAGTGCTTAAACAGCTTCTTTTATAAATATGACCAAGCATAGGCATCCCTAAAATTTCTTTTAGAGGTTTATTAGGAAAACGACCGGAACCAAGCCTAGCGGGTATAACACCTAAATTTTTAATTACATCCATAAAAACTATAATTTTTTATAAATATTAAAAAGAAAATCCTCTGTCTCTTGCCAGCCAATACATGGGTCCACAACCGAGAGCCCACTCTTATCAACCAATTCAGGCTTTTCGTGGTCAATTTTCTGGGAACCTGCTTTAATAAAACTTTCCACCATAAATCCTTTGACCATATTCCTAGCCCCCTCGTGCCTCTCCACAGAATCTAAAACATTTTCAACTACTGACAACTGTCGGCTAGGAATCTTTGTGCCATCTACACGACAATTATCATGACTAGCATCAATTACTATCGCCGGGTTAGTCAACTTATTCTTTTCCATTAATTCTTGAGTTTTCAAAATATTTTCCAAGCTAAAATTAGGCCCCTGATTGCCGCCTCTTAAAACTAAGTGGGCATATTCATTTCCGCTACTTTCTATTTGATAACCATGAAAAATAGCGACTTGGGAATTTTGAGCAGCAATCACGCTATTAACTCCTATTTCAACAGAGCCACTAGTAGGATTCTTCATTCCCACAGGACAATCTACTGCTGATGCATAAATCCGATGCTCTTGATCTTCAGTACTGCGTGCCCCGATTGCCATCCAAGAAAGAAAATCTGGGAAAAACTTCATGCTATCATGTATAAATAAAGCTTCGCTTGCTATTGGCAAATTCATTTCAATAATTCTAATCATTAATTTTCTGGCATATCTAATACCACTCGGAATATCCGGAGGTAAACATAGATCCGGTTGATTAATTGGTCCATTCCAGCCTTTGGTACTGCGCGGTTTTTCAGTATAAACCCTCATTATGATTTTTATTTTTTTTTCTAGTTTATCCTTTATGGCAGCCAACCTGCCCGCATAATCAACAACTGCATCAGATGGCCAGGCAGCACATGGGCCAATTATCATCAAAAGCCTATTGTCTTTACCTGAAAGAATATCTCTTACTTCATTACGGTGTTTTAAAATTCTAAATTGGCTTTCTTTAGAAAGTGGCATTTCTTTTTCAATCTCTTCCTGGCTTGGTATTTTTTTTATTACTTTAATTCCCATAAATTAATTTAGATAACTCTTTTAACAGACAATCCCTATTTTTTGCCAAACAGGCCTCAACACCAGCTTTTTCAGCTGGTAGAATATCTGATGCTTTAGAATCTCCAAACATAATAGCCTGTCCTGCTTTTGTGTCTAAAATTTCTAAAACCTTGATAAAAAAAAGCTGGTTTTTCAAAAAGCCTATCTTTGCTGAATCAAAAACTAAATCAGCCGGAATTATCTTTTCCTCAATCCCCAAAGCCCGCAATGTACGCTCACCAGCCGGGTTATCAGTAATTGCTGCGAGTTTGAAACCAAGCCTTGTCAATTTTTTCAAACAAAAAACCAAATCATCGTCTTTCTTCAAAAATTTTTCCGGCTGATAACCATTTTGTCCCAATCGATGATCAGCTAATTCTGGTATCCCATATGTCTGACCAGTCTTCAGGCTGATAAATTCTAATAGCGAAAGATCCATTCCCACTTTTTCAGCATGCTCTTGACGATATTCTCTTAGCCCTTCTAAATCATTGGTCAGAGAAACAGCCCAATTTTCATCAGCCGATCTCATGTGTTTTTTATAATCACTAAAACTACCATCGGGTTTCAACCCATTATACATGCAATTATCAATATCCAAAAAAATCCATTTTTTCTTCATATTTTAGACAATTTTATTATTTCCTTATTATCTGCTATTTAAATCAATAGTCTGCCATATTTTGGCTAAATTAAGACTTTTTTTAACAAAACCAAATACCTAGAGTTTGACTTGAACTACTATAGCAATTTTTATCTATCTTGGCAAGATCAGTGCTATACAAACTTAGTGATACTTGTTTACTAAAATTTTTAATCTCAAACCTTTTAATAATTTAATAGGCTTGTAAATTAACCTAGCTAAATAATGTAAAAAAGGCTTACTTACAATATATTTTATTAATTGCAGCTTTTTCTCTTGCAAAGCCATTTTTTTATTGTATTGCCAATAAATTTTGAATTTAAAACTTTTGACAGATTTCTCTATTTCCTTCTTTGTAATAGTTGTCAAATTCAAAATTGACTTATCCATATAAGAATCTTCATACTCTTCACCAACCAAATTTTTGGCAAAACATAGATCGCCTAATACCGTTCCAGGATAAGGATAAAAGGCAGTAACTTGCATAAAATCAGGTTTTATCTTTAAATTTAAATCTACAGACTCTTTAACAGTATCCATCGTTTCTCCAGGAACGCCAATCATGTTGAAAGAAAAAGTTTTAATGCCAAATTTCTTGGCTAGAGCAAATGTTTTGATAATATCTTCATTTGAAAAACTCCTATTTAGAATACTCTTACGCAAATCCACATTCCCTGTCTCAACACCTATTTTTATCATCCGACAACCGCCTTTTTTCAACAGCTCCATCCCCTCTTCATCAATAGTACCAGGTCTTACGTTGCATTCAAAGGTCAGGCCCCAATCCTTAGACGCTAATTTTTCACAAAATTCCTTCAGCCACGCTTTGTTTAGAGAAAATGTATCATCATCCAATTTAAAATAATCAAAATTATATTCCTTTCTTGTGCGTTCAATCTCTACTAGTGCTGAATCCACACTGCGCCACCTGACATATTTCCCTAAATCTTTATAAATTCTTTTAAAAATATGGTTGCAACAATAACTGCATTCAAATGGACAACCTCTAGAAAAAATAAATCTTGGCACCTTCTTTTCATGCAAGGAATTGAAATAATTAAAAATGGAACGATCTGGCAGAGGCAATAAATCCAAATTTTCAGTCAGTGGCCGACAAACGTTTCTAACTATTTTTTCTCCGTCCCTAAACCAAAAATTTTTAACCGAAAAATAATTATCTCCCGCTGCTATTTTATCTACTAATTCTAAGAAAGCCTCCTCTCCCTCCCCAATACAAACCCCATCAATCTCCTTTATTGAATCAATCGCTTCTGGCTTTAGCGTAGTATGCACACCGCCAACAATAATAGGAATAGAAAAAGGATATTCTTTTACCTTAGCAGCAACTTCTGGTATGTATTTAAATTGATGGGAATTTGCTGATATCCCCACCACACCTACATCGCCCTGTTTTATTTTTGCCTGCACCGCAGGCAGCTGTTTTTGCAAATCCCCTATCTCCATAAGATCTACAGTATACCCTTTAGCCTTTAAAATAGCCGAGATATAACCCAAACCAACATGCCATTGGCAGTCTGAATTTACTTTCAATAAAATCAACAAAACTTTCATAATTTCAATCTTTAGAAATTTTAATAATAATTCCCTGTGAAAACAAGGATGGGAAAATCTTATTTAACAATGGCAGGCCTTCGTATAATTTTAAAAAAACCAAATTAAACCCAAGCTCCTTAAGCCACCAACGGATATCAGATACTGTCCAAAAACGCAAATGTTCTCCAGGATGACTAGCCCACTGCAACGGAAATTTACCAAATAATAATCTTAACCTATGCGCATAATAACCAGTATTTGGAACAGAAAAAAACATGGCTTTTCGTGTTTTCTTAGCTAACTCCGACACCACACTTTCAGGATTTGGCATATGTTCTAAAATTTCAAAACCGATCACATAATCAACTTCTGGCAGACTCTTTATTTTATTCGTATCTGTAACATCCATCTTTATTGTCTGCACACCGTTTATTTTCGCCTTTTCTAAAATTTTTTCACTGATATCTACACCTATTCCCTTTGAACCAATCTTATCTTTAAAATACTTTAACACCGCCCCTTCCCCGCAACCAACATCTAAAATCTCTGAATTTTCTTCTAATTCACCAAGAATTATGTCCACTCTTTTCTTTTGCCAATCTGATAAAATTGGCTCCACATTACTTCTACCTCTTTTTTTCCAATACTTGTCATAATTAACACTAAAAAAAGAACCCTCTGATTCTACATCTGGATATTTTCTTAAACTTTTAAAATCTTCTTTTATTTTATAGAATAAATCTCCAATTATCATAATCATTGCTTTTGATTACCTTCATTTTTTAATTTATAAATTTCCACAAAAGGCCCATTATAATCAAATTGTTTAAACAGTGCCAATGGATTAAAATGACTGTGATTGAAAGGGATGCCTAAATACTCCCGACCATACTGCATTGCGCTATCTTCTGTTGGATAAAAATACTTTACCAGCACATAATTATCTTCTAATTTTTCAGTCTCACTATACAAAAAACTTCTTTCTTGACTGCTTATGATTACATATTCAAATTTGGGGGACAAATCCTCTAGCTGTTCATAATTAACAACAAAATAACTGGGTTTAGGGTAGTCGTCAGCTGATAAATCTAACATATATTTTCTTTTTGTAGAAAAAAGTTCTGGCAAATTTTCCTTGATCATCTTAATATTTTCTTTATTTTCATTAAGATTAAGCTCGTCAGCTAAATTGAAATTCTTGATTACTGATCCAGATGGCACATTCCCTAATACCCAGTCTCTGGCCAAAACTCTAGTATCAATTTGAGTAAGACGCAAATCAAATAAAATACTAAAAATGAGAGTATAAGCAGATATAACAAATATTAAAACTGTTTTACCAAGCACTCTTTTTTTTGTTTTACTAAAAATAAAATAGGCAAAATAAGCATTTACGATAATAAGTATTGGCACAACTGGGAGTGCGTATCTAATCATTGATCCAGTCAAAGCTGACAATAATAATAAATAAATTATTACCCAAGGCACCAAAAAATAAAATTGTTTTTTATTCTTTTTCCACAATAGTATACTCCCAAAAATAAAAATTATTGAAAATATCGGCTCCACTATAAAAATATTTTTTATATAAACTAATAAATTGGTCAGGGTATCTAACTGAAGTAGTTCAAAATTAGCATAGCCCGGCGCCGGGGAACGGACAAAAATGCGATTAAGATAATTATTAAGACCGTATGGATTGAGATAGTAAATGAAAGCAACTATAAAAAATAAAAATAAGTT
>JAHJGG010000087.1 GCA_018824545.1 Patescibacteria group bacterium
TTTCACTTTATTTATTATTACTAATTGCTACTGCAGGTATATTTATCTTTGCATCTTCTGCTAGTGCACAAACTACTACAACTGGGGAAAAAGTATTAGTTCAAAATGAAAAAATTGAATTTTTATTGTTTCATTTGGATACATGTCCACATTGCAAAGATGAAATAAAATTTATTAATGAGAAACTCATGCCAAAGTATGGGGATTATATAGACCTGAAACTTTTTGAGGTAAGTAGTTCGAAAAATCAAGATTTATACAAGCAATATACTTATTTTTACAATTATACTGCTTCTGGCGGGGTTCCTTTGGTGTTTATAAATGGTCAAGCGGTAAGTGGATATGGTAAAGATAGTACAACAGGAGAGATTATAATGGGAATTGTTGAAGATGAATTGAAAAAAATGGGTATTATTGATACCACAGGTGACATTTCAGAAAATCAAGGCGAACAAGTGATTGTCCCAATACTGGGTTCAATTAATCCCAAAAACATATCTATACCACTACTAACTATTGTGCTTGGGCTCCTTGACGGCTTCAATCCTTGTGCAATGTGGGTTTTGATATTTTTGATAACACTGCTTCTTGGGATGAATAATAGAAAACGAATGTGGCTACTTGGTAGTATTTTTATTTTTACATCAGGTCTTGTTTATTTTGTCTTTATGGCAGCCTGGCTCGAGTTAATATTATTCATTGGGCTTATCTGGTATATTCGTTGGGCCATTGGTTTGCTTGCAGTTTATGTAGGTTCATCATCTCTCATAAAATCATGGAAAAATAGAAAAAATGAAGGAGTGGTTTGTGAAGTCACAGGCCAACAGAAGAATCGAAAGATTTTTGAAAAAATTAAAGATATTATTCATCGTCGCAGTTTAGTCTGGTCAATTCTTGGAATTATTATCTTGGGTTTTTCTGTGAATCTAGTAGAGCTCGCTTGTTCAGCAGGGTTTCCAGCGGTTTATACTCAGGTTTTGGCAATGGCTAGTGTACCGACATGGGAGCGCTATTTGTACATGGCAGGATACATATTTTTCTACATGCTGGATGATATGATTGTCTTTGCTTTGGCCATGATTACTCTCAAGGCTACTGGAGTCGGTGGTAAGTATGCCAAGTATATAAATATTTTTAGTGCATTTTTGATCTTCATATTGGGACTTCTTCTCTTGTTCAAGCCTCAGTGGCTCATGTTTGGCTAATATAAAGAATTATTGTTATAATATTAATAAGTTTTGTAGTATAAGTATAGAGTTTATTCAAAATTG
The DNA here is from genome assembly GCA_018824545.1 of Patescibacteria group bacterium. Classification (GTDB taxonomy): domain Bacteria; phylum Patescibacteriota; class Patescibacteriia; order Magasanikbacterales; family UBA922; genus JAHJGG01. The sequence goes on from JAHJGG010000087.1 coordinate 1,272, forward strand.
GATGGAAAATACGTGTTTAGTTTAATTATTTAATATAATTAATGTGATAGGAATTTTTATTACTGCACTCGGTACTTTTTTTTGTGAAGTGGGTATTGTAATTGGAAAGTTTCAGTTTAGAAAGAAAAAAGAAAGTATCTATTCAATGGGATATCTTTATCTATTTTGGGCAACTATCTTTTTTTTGTTGGCAGCCCTAATATTTCCTTCTACTTTTGTATTTTCACTAGAATCATTACCAACATTTGGCGCTCGCTTGATGCTCGAGATTGCTCAGTTTCATGTATTGGTACTTGCAATTACAAGAGCACATCGCAGTTCATTTGGCTTTTTGAGGACTATTACTATTCCACTAATGCTTATAGCTGACATAATGCTCGGCTATTCTATCGGAACTAAACATATTATTGGGATGGTAATAATTTTTTTGACTCTACTTATGCTTTTTTTGAATCACCGTATCAGAAAAGAGGGAATTGGATTGGTTTTGTTTACATCTATTAATGCTGTATTCACCATTTCGCTTTATAAATATAATATTACTCATTTCAATTCTGTGGTAGCGGAGCAATTGATTGTACATCTGGTTTTACTTCTATATTTTACAATTTTAGCCAAGTATATTGCCAAGGAGCATCCTTTTAAACTTCTCCGAAAAAGAGTGTTTTTTTTACAGTCATTCTTAGAGGGTGTAGGTGGAGTCTTGCTTAGTTTTGCTTATATTTTTGCCCCTGCATCAATTATTATGGCAGGAAAAAGGGCATTTGCCATATTTTGGACCATAGTTTCAGGCAACAAGGTCTTTCATGAGCATCACATTGTAATTAAGATGATTGCTTTTGCTATGTTGGCAGTCGGGATAATTCTGTTAATTTAACTTATGAAAATTAATTTTACAGAAAAATATTCACTAAATCCAGCCATGCTAATGCGACGCTGTGGTTATGGTCAGATTCGGACTCGTGAAATTAGCTATGCCAAAAGATTGGGAGGAACAGAATATCCTCGTTTTCATGCATATATAGACGTTACAGCTGATGGGTTCACAATAAATCTTCATGTAGACCAAAAACAACCCTCCTATGGTAGTCAGACGGCTCACAGCGGAGAGTATGAGGGTGAGTTGGTAAGTGGAGAGGGAAATAGAATTAGACAGGCTATAAATGAGATGAAAGTTTGATTTTGAGTTTATGATTAAGTAGTCCTATGTTCTGTTTAGTCAAATTATATTCTATTCGGCAAGATAAAAAAATCGGCTTTTAAGCCGATTTTTTTATTATATTATTTTGTAGGTACAATATTTACGAATCTTGTTAGTTTTAGTGATCCGTCAAATTTCGTTTTCTTGCGTTGGCTGAATTTTACCACTCCAGCAAGTCCAGCGTACAAGGTATCATCCTTTCCCTTTTTAACATTCTTCCCTGGATGAATTTTTGATCCTCTTTGTCTAACCAAGATCATTCCAGCGCGGATTGTCTGTCCGTCACCAACTTTTGTTCCGAGATATTGTGGGTTCGAATCCCGACCCAGTCTGGTGGAACCACCAGCTTTCTTGTGTGCCATACACTTGGTATGTTTATTTTGCTACGAACCAATTTTAGTTCGTGCTTAAACTGCCCGCCCTTGCCTCCAAACAAGTTCGTCGTTAACTATGCCGTAAATTTAAATCGTGATAATTATAGATTATTTGTCATATCTTGTCAAGAGTACTAAATTTAGCTATAATTGTTTATATGTCAGAAAGAATATATCCACTAAAACTATATCTCAAGTCTAGGTATAATCTAATTGTAATTATACTTTGTTTAGTGTTTAATCTATTGTCACTGGTCTGGCTGATTTTGCAAATCAAACCTCAGGTAGATCCAATATTTTTACACTACAATATTCTATTTGGAGTGGATTTTATTGGGCCTTGGTGGCAAATTTTCTTTTTGCCGGCTATAGGTTCATTGATTTTAATAATTAATACTGTTCTATCATGGCTTTTCTTTCAAAAAGATAAGTTTGGAGCCTATTTATTACTCGGTGTTGCTTTGCTGTGTGAAATATTTTTATTTATTGCTACCGTGCTTTTGGTTTTTTTAAATGTATAAAAAATTATGACAAGTGAGCGAGGAAAAGCTGATTATGTTTTATTATTATATTTTATTATTTTGCTTATTTTTGGGCTTATAATGCTAACCTCTGCCAGCTCTCCTGTTGGATACGCGCAGTTTGGTGACAAATATTTTTTTATAAAACGACAGCTTTTATATGGAGTAATACCTGGATTAGTTGCATTCTTTGTATTTGCAAAATTAGATTATAAAATATTAAAAAAATATTCGTTATCAATTTTTATTGGTCTAGTTAGTTTGTTAGTTTTGGTATTTATTCCTGGTATTGGATCTGATCTGGGAACTAGCACAAATAGTTGGATTATGATTGCAGGCCGATCTTTTCAACCTGCAGAATTTGCAAAGCTTGGTCTTGTAATTTTTTTATCAGCATATCTGGCCAAAGTTGGTAAGGATATTGTTGACCCAAAACTTGGCTTTCTTCCTTCGCTCATGTTTGGTATGATACCTGTGGTACTCATAGTACTCCAGCCAGACATTGGTACTGTATCTATTCTTTTTGCGATTTTGTTTGGATTAATATTTATTGCCGGCGCCAAATTGTGGCACATGGGTGCGCTAGCCATTGTCGGTGTGATAGGGCTCATTCTCATGGTTCTGGTTGCCCCGTACAGGGCAGCGAGACTTACTACTTTTTTGCATCCTGAGCTAGATCCACAGGGAATAGGATATCACATCAATCAGGCATATTTGGCAGTAGGATCTGGTGGTTTTTTTGGTCTTGGCTTGGGACACTCTCGCCAGAAGTATCAATATTTACCAGAGGTTCATGCTGATAGTATTTATGCAGTAATTGCAGAAGAGATGGGTTTTTTGTTTTCTGGTGCTCTAATAGTTCTTTTGATTTTGATAGCATCTAGATCGCTCCAGATTGCCAAGCGTGCGCCAGACAAATTTTGTCAGTTATTGGTCGCTGGAATTATAATTTGGTTTATGTCGCAATCATTTTTAAATATTGGCGCTATGGTTGGTCTTACACCGCTTACTGGAGTACCACTGCCGTTTGTAAGTCATGGTGGTACAGCTCTTATGGTATCTATGGCTGGAGTTGGAATTTTGATCAATGTTTCTAAGTTGACTAAGTTTGAGTAAGTTTTCTGAATAATTTAAAATCCATATCACCATTACCCACAGGGCATTCCTCTGCGGGAATAATCTGTAAATTATATGAAAATCATACTATCTGGTGGCGGAACATTGGGACCAGTGACGCCACTTTTAGCAATATACGAAACAATAAAAAAAGCACACCCAGATGCAGAGTTTTTTTGGGTTGGTACAAAGCGTGGGCCAGAACGCCAGCTAGTAGAACAAAAGGGTATAAAATTTATAACACTTTCATCTGGTAAATTTAGACGCTATCTGTCTATTTGGAATATAACAGATTTGGTTAGGGTTATAATTGGATTTTTTCAATCTCTTTATATAATGTGGAAATACAGTCCAGATATTTGTATTTCAGCAGGTGGTTTTATTTCTGTGCCACTACACTGGGCATCATGGTTTTTTGGGATACCCACATGGATACATCAGCAAGATATCAAAGTTGGTCTAGCAAACAAACTAATGGCACCTGTTGCTAAGACAATTACTACAGCGCTTGAACCAAGTATAAAAGATTTTTCCAAAAATAAAACAAAATGGCTTGGTAATCCTGTACGCGCTGATATATTAAAAGGGGATAGAAATAGGGGTTATGAAAGATTTGGACTTAAACCCGACTTACCTGTGATATTTGCAACTGGCGGAGGTACTGGATCACTACGTGTAAATCAATTGGTGGTTGAGGCTTCACAGCATTTGCGAGGGATTGCACAGATAATCCATCTTTCAGGTAAGGAACGCCCGCATGAGCTAACAGAAAAAGCTTCAAGTATTTATGATTGGTATCACCATTATGAATTTTTGTCTAGTGAGATGGGAGATGCATATGCTGTGGCTGATATTGTAATTTCACGTGGAGGTTTTGGTTCTATTACAGAGATAGCAGCACTTGGTAAGCCGGCAATACTGATCCCTAAACCAGGTCACCAAGAAAATAATGTAAAATTTTTGGCAGACGCTGGTGCAGTTTTACTTGTCAACGAACAAACAAGTGATGGAAATTACTTGGCAAAGGTTATAAAAGAGTTATTAAAAAGCAAGGAACAGCAGAATGGCATGGTTAAAAAATTGAGTGAGTCTATGCCACTTGCTAAAGCAGGGGATATATTGGAAATTGTTGAACGATTATTCAGAGATAATAAATAAAATACTATATGAATAATCAAAGAATGAAATTTGAAAAACCAGTTTGTATGATTAAGATGATGGATGTTGGTGAGGTTGCATACCTCAAGTCAGCAATGAGAAGGTCAAAAATAGCGACGCTTGTTTTTTTTATACTTGGCCTGTTATTTTTGGTGCTATGGTTGTTAACTAGCGATTTTATTTCTACACCAGTCTTTGTTGAAGGAATTACTATTTCATCAGGATGGATATTTTTTTTCTTTTTATTTTGCACGGCATTTGGTTTTGGTATGAGAGTGGCAAAGGGTAGGTATGAGAGGGATATTAGTGAGATGCAAAAAGAGATTTTTACGATTTCAATTACAAAAAAAGAGGTGGAGGAGAATAAAGAGTATGAGATTGAATTCGGTCCGTATCTAAAGGATATTGATGTAAAAAAAGAAATATTTAATCAAGTACAAATCGGGGACGAGTGCGTGTATGAACGTGCAAAGCACTCAGGTATTCCACTAATAGTAATTAGGAAAACTGATGGATTGGTATTATTGAAGCGAAAAAAAAACGCATGAAAATAAAATTCCACCCATAAGTCATAGGGTGGATTTTTTTTTGGTGATCCGGGTGGGGCTCCTGTCTACGCTCTTGTTTCACAGAGCTTCGCCAGGTGAACTTCTCGCCTTAAATGTAATAAAATGATTTACAAGGCGCAAGCACTCTGAAAGAAGTGCTGAAGACTTGGTGATCCGGGTGGGGTTCCTGTCTGTGCTCTTGTTTCACAGAGCTTCGCCAGGTAAACTTCTCGCCTTCTACAAAATCTCAAATAAATAAAAACAGAGTTATGTTTTGAAACCCTGTCCTCAGTGATCCGGGTGGGGCTCGAACCCACGACCGTTAGCTTAAAAGGCTACTGCTCTACCAGCTGAGCTACCGGACCTAAACTTAAATTTAATTCTAGAATATGATATAATATATAAGTTAGAAAGTCAAGAATCTAGCTTATTTTATGGAATATTACAGAAAAAGTATATCACAAATTTTAGAGAAACTCCAGACTGATAAGGATAGGGGTTTGTCTTTTGATAAGATCATAAATACGAGGCGTTTGCATGGTCTCAATATATTGCCACGAAGTCGAGAAACAGTTACTCGACTAAAAGTTTTTTTTGATCAGTGGAAGAGCCCTCTTATTATAATTTTAGTAGTGGCTGCAGTTCTTAGTGGATTTTTGAAAGAATTTGCTGATACGATCATTATTGCTATTACTGTTTCAGTTAACGTTGGTGTTGGTTATTTGCAGGAAAACAAGGCAAATCAGGCACTACAAAAATTAAGGCAAATGATACAGCTAAGAGCGGTAGTCATGAGAGGTGGAGAAAAAAAAGAGATAGCAAGCGAAGACATTGTTATTGGTGATATTTTGTATTTGGAAGCTGGGGATAAGATTCAGGCTGATGGCCGAATAATAGAATTTAAAGACTTTACAGTCAATGAATCTGTACTAACAGGTGAATCAGAACCAGTAAATAAAAACGATAGAATCATAAAAAAAGTAGCTAGGGTGGCTGATAGAAAAAACATGGTTCACAGAGGTACCGTAGTTATGGGTGGTAGGGCTATGGTTGTAGTAACTGCAACTGGCAAAGATACTGAAATAGGAAAAATTGCGAGATTGGTAAAAAATACAGAAGACGAGAAGACTCCATTACAACAGCAATTATTGAATTTAAGCAAATTTTTGAGCATTGTGGTTGTGATTATATCAATTTTTGTCTTTATGGCTGGCTTATTAACCAATCATGGTTATTATACTTTGTTTGAGTTATTTGAGACGACTGTGGCTTTGGCAGTTTCGGCAATTCCTGAAAGTTTGGTAATCACACTGACAGTTATTCTAGCTGTAAGTATGCAACGCATTTTAAAGCGTAAGGCACTTGTGAGAAAATTGGTATCAGCAGAAACATTGGGTTCTGTGAGCGTGATTTGTGTGGACAAAACTGGCACGCTGACAGAAGGGAAAATGCAAGTAACCAATCTGGTAACAGCGACAGACAATTTGGATCGCGAGGAATTGGAGGTTGTGACTGTATTCAAAGAAGAAAAACACAGAGATGCAATTATGGCTTTACGCATTGGTGCAATCTGTAATAATTCCATAATGCGTGAAGGAGATGAAATGCCACATTTTAGTGGTGACACCACAGAAACAGCCTTAGCTGAAATTGCTTACAAAGTGGGTCTAAATAAACAAAGTTTGGATAGCGTTTTTATAAGAATAGCTGAACTAACATTCAACAGTAGTAGAAAGTACATGGCAACATTGCAGGGTTTTGATGGTGAATCTAGAATTTATATAAAGGGGGCGCCAGAAGTCTTGCTGAAAAAAGCAGGGTATTATGAAAAAGACGGAGAAATTTTAAAATTAACAAAAGAACAAAAGAAGCGTTTTGTTGAAAAAGAAGAAGAAATGGCAAGACGAGGTTTGAGGGTTTTGGCAGTTGGCTACAAAAAAACAAAAAGCCACCAGACATCATTGGAAGATAAAGATATAAAGGATTTTATTTTTGTAGGTATGATTGCGATGTCAGATCCTCTGCGTCTTGATGTAAGAGAAACATTGGATATTGCAAGAATGGCAGGGGTACGAGTAGTCATGATTACTGGGGATCACAAAAAAACTGCCCAGGCAATTGCTGAACAAATTGGACTGGAAGCAAAAGAAAAAAATATTTTTGATGGTGAGAGGCTTGGTTTGACTTCGGACAGTGAACTCAAAAAAATAATTGGAAAGATTACTATTTTTGCTAGAGTGGATCCAAAGGATAAAATTAGAATTGTAGAAGCACTTAAAGAAAATGGGGAAGTTGTGGCTATGACAGGTGACGGAGTGAATGATGGTCCAGCACTAAAAGGCGCTGATATTGGTGTAGCACTAGGTTCTGGTACAGATGTTGCCAAAGAAATTTCTGATTTGGTTTTACTTGATAATAGGTTTAGTACTATTGTTTCTGCAATCGAAGAAGGGAGAGGTGTTTATCAGAATATAAAAAAAGTAGTTTTATATTTGCTAACTGGAAGCACTACAGAAGTATTTTTAATTGCTGCCTGCTTGATAGGAGGTCTGCCACTTGCTATAATTCCAGCACAGATTTTGTGGGTTAATATTATGGAGGATTCTTTTCCAGCGTTGGCATTATCTTTTGAAAAAGGTGATAAGGATAATATGAAGGACAGGCCGAGGCCAAAAGGGGAGAAAATAGTAAATAGACAGATGAAAATAATGGTTGCAATTGTAGCATCAATTTCAAATCTTACATTATTTGGTCTTTATATTTATCTTTACGGTAGAATAGAAGATTTGGAATTAGTTAGGACTATCATATTCGTTACATTGGGTCTAAGCTCGGTTTTGGTAGTTTATCCTTTGAGGAGTTTGAGATACAGGATTTGGAAGTTAAATCCCTTCGAAAATAAATATATTACGTTAAGTGTATTGGTTGCTATTTTTATGCTAATTGCTGGTGTTTATTGGGCACCTCTACAAGTGCTTTTACGAACAGTACCTTTAAATTTGAATCATTGGATTTTAATTGTAGGATTTAGTTTGTTGAATGTTGCAATGATAGAAATAGCCAAAGGAATATTTTTTGTACGCCGGGGGAGAACACTTTAAATAAATTCTAATTTATAAATCATTAATATAAAAAATTATGTCGCTCGACAAAGCTTATCTTACAAAATTAAAAAAAGATTCTCTTGATTATTCTGAAAAACGGAGGGATGTGATAAAACAATCAGACGATGCTTTGCATGTGTCCAAGCGTGCTATTTTTGCCATGCATAGAGATGATCTAAAAGAAGCAAAACGCAAACTAGAAGAAGCAGGAAAGTTGCTAAAGCAATTGGAAAAGAAATATAGCAAAGACAAACGCCTGAGTAGTGAGGGTGCTTTTAATGCTGCCAAAGAAGAGTTTGTAGAGGCTACTTTGTTTTATCAATTTCAGACAACTGGTAAAATCGGCCAGATAAGTGGACTCATCGTGAGTACAGAAACATATGTTGGTGGTCTTTGTGATTTACCAGGAGAGCTATTGCGATATGCAATAAAATTGGCAACTGACGGTGAAGTCAAAATTGTAAAGAAATATGCTGAGATGGCACAAGAAATTGTAGGAGAATTGATTGAATTCAATCTGACCAAATATTCAAGACATAAATTTGATCAGGCCAAAAATGCTGTTCAGCGATTGGAGCAGGTGGTATATGAAGTTAGTATGCGAAAATAATTATGAAATCTATCCTAAAAAAAATTATCCCAAAACCAATTCGTAATTTGATGCATTTGTATATTGCATATTCAAGCGCCTGTAAATACAAAAATCCATCAGAACATATGTTTGTGATTGGTGTGACTGGCACAAGTGGTAAATCAAGCACTGTATATTTTTTGCGTCAAATCTTGGAGTCTGCAGGCTATATTGTTGGGTCACTCACCACTATAGATTTTTATATTGCCGGAAAAAGTAAGATGAATGATCAGAAGATGACTACTTTGGGGCGTGGTATGACACAAAAATATTTGCGAGACATGGTAGATGCAGGATGTGATATTGCAATTATAGAAACTAGCTCAGAAGGATATGTCCAAAATCGTCACAAATATATAAATTTTGACACTGTAATACTAACAAACCTTTATCCAGAGCATATTGAATCACATGGTAGTTTTGAAAAATACAAAGAAGCTAAGCTTGGTATTTTAAAACACGTAAGTAAGTGTAAGCCAAAATATCGTTTGGCTGCGTACAAAAAGGTAGCTGTTTGTGATATGGCTCAAAATACCAAAGAACAATGCGCCAAAATTCCAAAGACCTGTGTGCTAAATGCAAACAACGAATATTTATCAGAATTTTTAGAGATTGATTTTGAAGAGAAATTATTGTTTGGTAGGAATGATGAACAGGTATATATAAATAAAAATGAAAGAAAAAAATATGACTGCACTGTATGTGGCGAAAATTTATCAGTAAATTCTGATGGCCTACATTTCATTTTAGACAAGAGTCATTATTTTGCTCCACTGTATGGTGAACATAATATTATGAATGTATTAGCAGGCATAGCAGTTGTAAAAAGTTTGGGTGTAGAGGAAGACTTAATTATGAATTCAGTCGTAGGGTTAAATTCTCCCCCAGGCAGGATTGAATTTATCAAAGAAGCAGAAAAACTTGATTTCAAGATAATTGTTGATTACGCTTTTGAACCAGTTGCTTTGGCAAAGCTGTACGAAGTGGTAGATCTTATCAAACCAAAAAAGATAATACATGTGTGTGGGTCAGCTGGCGGAGGAAGAGATCAAAGTAGAAGAGCTCCTATTGGTAATATAGTGGGTAACAAAGCCAATATCGTAATTGTGACAGATGAAGACCCATATGATGAAGACCCGATGGAGATAATCAAAATGGTTTCACAGGGTGCAATAGAAATGGGTAAGGTGCTTGGTAAAGATCTCTTTGAAATTTTGGACAGAAAAGAAGCAATAAAAAAAGCTGTTGACTTGGCTCAGGAAGGGGATTTGGTTTTGGTAACTGGAAAGGGAAGTGAACAGAAGATATGTGTAGCAGGTGGAAAGATGCTGGACTGGGATGATAGGGGGATTGTTAGGGAGGCCTTGCGAGGTAAGAAGAGCTGAAAAAATTCACCTAATTATTTTAATTAACCTAAAAAATAACCAATATTCAATACACAATATTAAATTATAAATTGGTATTTGGATAATATTTAGAAAAATTAAATTAAGTCATTGAAAAATGCTAATACAAAAAAAAATTAAACTAAAGGAAAATGAGAAGGTTATAGCTTTGGTGCGCAGATACTGTATAACTTTTTTTTGGCATTGGATTTTGATAACAGTTTTATTTGTTCTGCCATTTTTTTTCATGTTTTATTTGTTCAAACAAGGGTGGTGGGGGCAGATTCTGTTTTTTATTCCACTCGGCGTGGGAATAATTATATTAATACGTACTGCTTTTTTGTGGAAGCGTAACCTATTTGTTATTACAACACACAGATTGGTGGATATGGATCAGAGTGGATTTTTTGAAACTACAATTTCAGAAGTTCCATATGATCAGATAGAAGATGTTAGTGGAAAGGTAAAAGGATTTTGGGGTACAATTTTTCGCTTTGGAACTTTATCAATTCAGACTGGCAGTGGAAAAGTTCAGATAATAGTTGATAAGATAAAACAACCACACCATCTGCAACAAGATATTAATGAAAGGCGAGAAAAGTATCTTTCAAAATATTCTCATAATTTTAGTGGGGATGTGGCTGATGTTATAATTGATAAGCTTTATGAACTTGAGTTACCGGAGTTGATCAGAGTAAAAAAAGCCTTGATTAGTAGATTAAATAAACTTAGATAAGTTTTTTATGGAGGAAAAAACAAAACAATCGATGTTTAAAAGTTTTTTTGGATCACGCTTGTTTTTACTATTCAGTCTTGTAATAATGATGCTGGTTGCTTTTGGTTATGCTCGTGGTTATTATCAAGATTTCAAGATAAAAGAGGAAATAAGACAGCTGGAAGAAGAGGTCAAAAGTTTGGAAACAAAAAAGATTGAATCGTTGGATATTTTGCAATATGTGACTAGTGATGATTTTATTGAAGAAAAAGCTAGGACAGAACTAAATCTAAAAAAACCAGGTGAAAAGGTAGTAGTATTTGATAGAAAAGATGAGTCTTATGAGGAGAGAGATAATTTGGGAGAAGACGCTAGTATCAAAAATCCCAAAAAGTGGCTAAATTATTTTTTACACAAAGATGTTGACAGTATTAATTAATTAGGATAAGATTGCTAAGCTTTTATATAATTTAAAAAAATCATATGGACGAAGATATCATGAAGGAGGAAGAAAAAACAGTGGGTTCAAGTAGTAAGACAATGGGTTTTATTGCTGGACTTGTAATTATTTTGGTGCTGGCATTTGCTGGTGTCTATATATATGGAAGAATTAGTACAAACAAGGTGTCTACTGACAGCTTTACATTAAAAATAGCTGGAATTTTTAATTTTTCAGCAGCAGAGGCAAATGGTGATAAAGTTCTCTATACAGACTATATTGAGGATGTTCAAGTACTAAATTCATACTATGATAGTAATGGAGACGGTTCTACCAAGCCAAGTGACGAAGAAATCTCTGATCAAGTAATTAGCCGTTTGATCGCTAATAGAATAGTAGCCCAAGAAGCAAAAAAACTTGGGGCAGAGGTAACTGATGAGGATATGGCTCTGGCTGAATCAGATCTCCGTTCAGAATTTCAAACAAACAGTGACGATACAACTGATATTGAGACAGTAATTATGGATCGTTATGGTTGGACAATAGATAATTATTTGCAAAAAGTTGTTCGTCCAATAGTTTTGGAACAAAATTTGCAAAAAGCTTTTGATGAAGCTTCTTCAGAAGATTTTGGTGATTTTCAGACAGAAGAAATTAAGGCTAGACACATATTATTTATGGTTGATGAGGAAAATGATGCTGATACAGTAAAAGCAGAAGCCCAAGAAGTTCTTGACAGAATAAAAGATGGTGAGGATTTTGCTACGCTAGCCCTGGAGTTTGGATCTGATGGTACCAAAGATGTAGGCGGAGATTTGGGTTGGTTTGGTCGTGGTATGATGGTGCCAGAATTTGAGGATGCAGCATTTGCACTAGAAGCTGGACAATTGGGTGAGGAACTAGTAGAGACACGGTATGGTTTTCATATTATAAAAGTTGATGAAAAAAGAACAAAAAATGATTTTGTCTCATATATGGATTCCAAATTGAAAAATTCTGATATTGAAATAAAAATAGATATCCACAATCCATTTGATGATATTTTTGCTACGGAAGAAGTAGTTCAATAATATTACTTATTCTTTGAATAAAAAAGGGACCTGCCTGCCTAACGGTAGGCAGGTTCTTTCATAAATAAGCGGGTATAGTATAGTGGTAATACACGACCTTCCCAAGGTTGAGCGACGGGTTCGATTCCCGTTACCCGCTCTAGACTGCGTCATGAATTTTTGTGGTACATGGTAGTAATTTTTTTTAAGCCCCTTTAGTTCAGTGGTAGAACAGTGGTATCGTAAACCACATACATCAGTTCGATTCTGATAGGGGGCTCATTTGTAGTTGCGGTTTCAATCCTAGCTGTCTGCTCAGATATAAGGATTTTTTGCCACAAGTTCATCTTGGGGTAAATCAAAGACTTGGATATATAATTACATCTGATAAGGTGTTTTTTATTTTTTACTAATATGTTATAATTACAAAAGAATTTTTAAAGATTATATTTGCTATCTGATAGTTGATTTATGATTACATTAGAAAATATTTCAAAACAATATTCCAAAGATAGCACCGGTGTAGACGGAGTAAGTTTTCATATTGAACCAGGAGAATTTGTTTCCATTGTTGGTCAGAGTGGAACAGGCAAAACTACAATTGTAAAAATGCTAATTGCAGAAGAAAGACCCACTAATGGGCGGATTAGTATAGGTGGTTGGGACATAACCAATCTTCGTGAAAGAGATATTCCATATTTGCGCCGTCAGATCGGAGTGATTTTTCAGGATTTCAAATTATTGGACAAAAAAACTGTTCTAGAAAATGTATCTTTTGCACTAGAAGTAGCAGGGGAGTCAAGTGGAAGAATAAAAAAAATAGTACCAAAAGTATTGGATATAGTTGGTCTTGGTCACAAGTTGCACAGGTATCCTCATCAGCTGTCTGGTGGAGAACAACAAAGGGTTGTAATTGCTAGATCTCTGGTTCATAGGCCAAAGATACTAGTAGCAGATGAACCAACAGGAAATTTGGACGCAATCAATGCTCATGAGATTATACAAATTTTAAAAAAAATAAATGAGTTTGGTACTACTATTATGCTGGTTACACACAACAGAGAAATAGTTAATCACCTCAAAAAAAGAGTAATTACATTACACAGAGGGAGACTTGTATCTGACGAAAATAAAGGTAAGTATCTTTTATAATAATTTAAAAAGCTAACACCAAAGAATTTGCAGACTATGTTCAATTCATTCTTTCGAGTAATAAAATTTGCCTTTCAAGATATAATTCGAAATATTAGTCTTTCTCTAATGACTATCTTGATTTTGGTACTAATGCTTTTGTCTATAAATACTTTGATAATCATTGGAGTGCTTACAGATCAGGCCACATCAGTAGTAAAAGAACAGATTGATGTAAGCATATATTTTGATCATGAGGCAACAAATGAGCAAATAGAGGAAGTTAACAATTATATTACGCAATTTCCTGAGGTAACTAGTGTAGAATTTTTTGATACAGAGGCAGTTATTGCCCAGTTTCGAGAACAGCATGCTGATAACCCAGAAATTCTAGCGTCTTTGGACGAGTTGGGAGAAAATCCTCTTGGTGCCACACTTGTGGTTCGGACCAGGGAGCCACTAGACTATCAAAAAATAATAGATGCACTGCGTGTTCCAGAATATGAAAATATTATTGAGGCCAAAACATTTGGTGATACAGAAAAGGCGATTGAGAGAATTGATATTATAACAAAACAAGTAGAGCGCTTTACTCTGGCTCTCAGTGTCTTATTTGCTATTATTGCATTTCTAATTATTTTTAATACTATTCGAGTGGCAATATATACCCAAAGAACTGAAATTAGTATCAAAAAATTGGTAGGGGCCACTAATTGGTTTGTACAAGGACCATATCTATTGGAAGCCTTTATCTTCACAGTTGTGAGTATGATTATTAGTTATGGGCTAATCTTTGGGGTTTTTGGGTTTTTGGACCCATATGTGGCTGTAGTTTTTCAAGAGCCAGAAATATTGACAAATTACTTCAATTCTAATATAATCATGCTGCTTTCAACTCAGTTTGGAGCAGTGCTTCTTCTGACAATTATTTCCAGTTTATTGGCAATGAGAAAGCATTTGAGAGTGTAAAAGGTGTAAGGCGTAAGATTTTGGACATAATAAACTTGTATATCTAGTTTTTGTAATAAAATCTAACTATAATATGATTAATATTTTTAAAGTTTTATCTATAAGTTCATTATTGTTTATTATTGGTGCTGGCTGTGGATCGCTTGATTATTCTACAAATATTTTTGATGAATCTACAAGTAATACAGACAGTAATATACAAGTGGAAATGCAAACTTTGAGTTTTGGTGGTGCAATTACAATGGAGATGCCAATAGGGTGTAGAATTGATGGCGTAGCTGGTTCATCTTACATTGTGTGTCCAACAGTAGAGAGTCCTACACCATCACCCAGCATGGTTGTTTCAACTGATGGCTTGACGGTTAATATTCGTCGTTGGGAAGCAAATAGTTCAGATATTTGGGACCATGCACTAGATAGTCTTAAAATTTTGTCACCGCATGATAAAGAATTGCAGATAAATATTGAAAAATAATTTTTGATTTACGATTGTAGATTTATTTTAAAAATTACCAATCGTAAATCAAAAATCAACAATTCAAACATTCGCGGGTCGTCTAATGGTAGGACTTCAGGTTTTGATCCTGACTATCGGGGTTCGAATCCCTGCCCGCGAGCTATGTTTTATGTTTATTTTTTAGAAAGTATAAAGAATCAAAAACATTATACAGGATTCACAGATGATCTAAAGAGAAGGTTAATTGAGCATAATGCAGAAATGGGTGGAAATTTTACAAGTAAGAATGGGCCTTGGAAGGTTATTTACTACGAGGCATATCCAAACAAGAAGGATGCGCAAGAAGCAGAAAAA
>JAHJGG010000088.1 GCA_018824545.1 Patescibacteria group bacterium
ATCAGGTAGGAGTATTTGACGGTCAGCGTTCCAACTATTATTTATGGGAATTTGAGACAGATACTGGTTTTGATTTTGATCCACCTCAAGTGAGATCCATTTCTCCTGTTCTAGACGAAGTTATTCCTCGCAATCAGATTGTGCAGATTAATTTTTCTGAACCAATGGCATATATATCTGCTACAGGGCTTGTAGATGGTTCAGAAGATAGTTTTACAAATATTATATTTACATCTTCAGCTGTCCATGGTAATTGGACTATTTCCAATGGTTACAAAACTGTTGAATTTGTTCCACTCACCCAGTGTGGTGTAAATAGCTGTGGAGAGGATATGTTTTGTCTAGAAATTGATTGTTCTCCTACTGATTATGATTGCCAAGTGCCTATGAGCACATTAATTCGAACTCCAGACCTAGCAGAACCAGGATCGTGGCAAGCAAGACCACCATGGAATGGAGTAGTAGATATGGCTGGTAATGCACTAGACGGTAGTGGAGATGGTATTGCTCAAGGCAGACCAGTAGTGACTACTGGAGCAACTGATATAGCAATAGGCGAAGGTGTAGCAGATAATTATCTGTGGTTATATAGAATAAAAAATGAGATTGATAGGACGGCACCATATATAAATAACATTGCTCCTGGAGTGGATGCAGAAGGTATTGATAAAGATTCTCCATTTTATATTATTTTTAGCAAACCAATGCTTACCAATTCTTTGGTAGGTATTGATCTTATTGAACATCCTTTTCAGTCTGATATTGATGAGCCATGGATTACCCGCCGTAGTGAGTTGGTAGAATTCGATGGATCTAGCAAAACAAAAGTAAATTTAAATCACCGTGAATTTGGTCCAAATGGATTGGATTTGTTTTATTTTACTAGTGTGTCTAGTAGTGTTCGGTCACTCACACAAAATTGTTTGTATCCTGGGCAGGGTCCAGAGGCTGTAAAAGATGCAAATAGTTGCACTTATATAGTGGATGATGACGGATCTGTATCCAGTTCTGGATGTATTGATGCAGTAACAGCAGGTGACAATACTGATGATACTGGTTGTGCACAGACCAATGATATTAGTGATGATAGTGTTGCTAGACCAGATGTAGCTGATTGTATTAATTATATGAAAGGTATTAGCACTAGACAAAATTAAAGTTTTATATGAGCTTATAATGGTAATTAACTTAAATCTTAAATTCTAAATCCTAAACAAACTAAAATCACAAAATTCAAATATAAAAAAATTTTTGAATTTGAGATTTAAATATTTATATTTCTTTAGAATTTAGAATTTAGAATTTAAAAACAACCATGAAGATTCTCGCAGATAAAAATAAAATAAAAGTTTTTATAGGTTTGCTAATATTGAGCATTAGTTTTGGTATTTTATTTTTTAGCGCTTCACAAGTATTTGCACAAGGAGCAGGGGATACATTTCAGCTGGAAGCGGTAGGGGCTGAATTACCTATAGATGCTTCGCTAGATATTAGGGTAATTATTGCCAGAATAATACGCGCTGCATTAGGGCTTTTGGGAGTGGTGGCAATTGGAATTGTGCTTTATGGAGGTTTCATGTACATGACTTCTGGAGGGGTAGAGGATAAAGTTGCTACAGCCAAAAAGATTTTGATTAATGGGACTATTGGTCTTGCAATAATTTTATCTTCTTTTGCAATTGCACAGTTTGTTTTGAGTAGTCTCTCGGATGCAACAGGTATTGGGGGTACAGATGATGATGGTGGAAATGATAATCCAATTGTTGTAATTACCCCAACGGGTGAGGAGGTATGTGATGCTTTTGTGGTAAAAAGTATTACCCCTTCTACTGTGGGGTCAGATCCGGGTACTGGCATGTCAAATGTAGTGGTCAGAGCTATTTTTAGCAAACCAATGCATCCGACTAGCACAGTGGCCAGTGAAGTAGTCTCGATGACAGCAGAAAATACTTCTTTTAGTTTGATTGATTCCACATTATTCGGAGGATCATCGGCAACAGGGTATTATGGAGTACAGGCAATTTTTGCTATTCCAAGCAGTACTCCACTCAATACAAAAGACCAGCTTTTGAATATTGATACCTATTCTGTATTTGTGAATGAAAATTTGACAGATGCAGTAGGTGAGCCACTTCTAGTTGATCCTGATGAGTGTGATGAGACCTATCCCATGAATGCAGAATTTAAGGTAGATGATTTGCAGATAGATGATGTCCCTCCAGTAATTAGCAATATGCGAATTGATGGGTATAATGGAATGGATAATGTGCTCTTGGCAGGCAGAGGATATGATTTTCGAGCTACTATTGCAGACGAGAGCGGTACTGGTTATGGATATCTGGAAATTTTTAGAGATGATGAAGCCTCTACTTCTGGACGAGTAGGAACTGATAGAGCAGAATTTTTTAATGGTCCTAGAATAAGGCAAGGATCATCGGCAGATTATACTTTTCGAGCAACAATAGAAACACCTGGGGCAGCCAGTGAATTACCTGCTCACTATTCTGTAAATATGTCTGCATATGATATTGATAGTAACGTTGATGCAACTTATAGCAGTTTTATCGTAGTTGGAGAGTGGTGTCAAAATGGTGTGCTGGATGGTGATGAGACGAGCACTGATCGTGGTGGATCATGTCTTAGTGATGGAGGATGTAGTGAAGATTGGCAGTGTGCTTCTGGCAAATGTCAGGTGGATGATGACGGCGTTGGTCAGTGTATTCCTTGGCCAAAAATATCTGGGGCAGATCCATGGGATGGTGCTCCGGGCAATTGGGTAACAATAGTAGGTGATTATTTTGGGACAGAACGTGGTCAAGTTGACTTTGGTGCTATAGCTTCGGATGGTTCTATTAGTTGGATTCCTGCTGTTAGTCCAGTAGAATGTTCATTGGATAGTGTATGGAATGATGAGTGGGCCATAGTATCAGTACCAGAGGGTATAGAAGAAAGTAATATTATTAGAATTACACGATCAGACGATCCAACTGCCCAAGACACTAGTACAGACGACCATGGCAATCGCCCTGGTCCAAATAATGGATTATTTTCAAGAAGCACTGTCGAGAGACCAGGACTTTGTAGTGTTTTGACTGTTGGTACTGAAGCAAAAACAGCAGAGCCCGGAACTCAGGTATTGGCTAGAGGAAAGGGTTTTGGTAGTAGTAATGGTAGTTTGATATTTGCTACTACAAATGCTGAAATTACTTCTTGGTCAGACACACTAGTACAGGCAGATGTGCCAGAGACACCAGAAGATGGGTGGCTTGGCGTAACAGTAAAGAATAGTAATAACGAAGTTAGTAATGGAATTCCTTTTAATGTTACAAATAATATTGCAGATATTCAGCCAGAGATAGACAGTGTTGATCCGACTACCACTACTCCGGGAAGTTTTTTTACAATCAATGGTCGTCGTTTTGGAAATGTAGTTGGTGAGGTTTGGCTTGCCGGTTCATCTTCCGCTGTCAAGACATGTTTATCAGCGACAGATAGGGATCAAAGCTGTGTTCAGGTGGAGGTGAATTTGCCGAGTTATTGTGGTACGGGTACATGGCAAGATGACCAAGTAATAGCAATAGCACCAGAAGTGACAGCAGGTACTTATAATTTAATATTAAAAAATAGAGATGGACTTGGTTCAGATGGTGAAGACCAGTTAGCAATTGAAAATGGCGTCATTTTGCCTGGAATTTGTTCTGTTGATCCTGCCAAAGGACCTGCTCCTTTGCCAATAGGTCACTCAGGATTACGTTTCTTGGGTGTAGGTTTTTCTTCTGACCCAACAATTTATTTTTTCAAACGCGATGCTGATATTTATGATATTAGTACATGGCTCGAAGTTACTTCTAGCTCTCCAGAATTTCTTGATGTGAATAGAGATGGAATCAGAGTCTCTGGCCTAATTCCAGTTGATGAGAATGGAAAATCCATGCCAACTGGTCCAAACCCCATAAAGATTGCCAATAATTTGGGACGATTTAGTAATAGTGTCAACTATACAGTAGAAGATTGTAGAGCAGAAGGTTCCAATCCTCCTGGATCTAATTATCGTTGTTGTACTACTGACGAAGATGCTGGGTTTTGGAAAGATGAAAGTTTGGCTTGTGCCGGAGAAAATAGAACTGCTGGATATGTCTGGAGATTTACTACTGGTAAATTTCCACAAGTGCCATATGTTTTGGAGGCTTGTAATGCAGAAGATTGGGCAGATACTGAAGCGAGTTCTATTGATTATCCATCACCAACACCATGGGTAGAGTGGAGAAGTGGAAAAAATGTTTGCCTAAATGCAAACATTGCTGTTCGCTTTAGTATGCCAATGGTTGCTGATTCAACTGTAGACGAAAAATCCGTGAGAAATACGGACAATGTCAAGCTATTTAGTTGTGCTGACTCTGGTGGTGATATTGATTGCGATACAGTTCATACCGAAGTAAGCAATCTAGATTTGAATTATGAGAGTGGGAATGACGTACTCGAGATATGGGAATCAGTAGATGGGCACACCCTGAGTGCAAATACTTGGTATAGAGTAGAAATATCAAAAAATGTTAATTCTCAAGAACTTACTACCGCTGGCGGATTGGATGTTGAATTAAACGAACCACTACAAGTCACAAGATCATGTAGTGCAGACACTGCCTATTGTTTTGATTTCAAAACCAGTGAAACAGGGGAGACATGTGTCTTGCAAGCTGTGGACGTACAGCCACCAGCGTATACAACCAAATATTTGGGTTTGATTCAGAATCAAAGAAAAGATCCTTTATATTTTTATCTAATGGGTAGAGGCAATCAAGAATGTATATCAATAGAAGTAGATGGGCTGGGCTGGCAGTGGTTACCGGGTGATGCTGGTGATACAGATTATCTGTATGCCGAGGCAACGGGTGAAGCAGGATCTGGTCACACTGATGATCGGTCAACAGTGCTTGCAAAAGTTCAGACTGAACCAACTGTGGATATTACAGCGTTATGGGAGTTGAGTAGATCTACTGGAGATCCTATTGAAGTAAAAACCACTGACTTGTTGGAAGAAATGGGTGTTCTGGCGGGTTCTGATTATGAAGCCAGAGATGTTGAAGATATTGTGACAATTTCTGATTTTGATTTCGATTCAAATTTGAGGGGTAGTGAGGAGATAGAGGTTAGTTTTACTCTGGATCCACTTTCTGATGCAGAGATGACAAGGGTGGGAAGTGGTGGAAGTGTTTATTATAGTAAGTATCGCTATGTGTTTGACAAGATTGGTGCCTACTCTTTCTATGTTAGAGATGAACATTTTAGTACAGGAAAAAGAAGGGATGTATTTTTTGAATTTAAAGACAATAATTTTGTCTCGCATAATGTTATAGATGTTAATGTGGATGGAATTGATGACCAGACAGAGCCGGTTCAATATAATTATCGTATTGTTATTTCCGGTAAAAAAGTAGAACTGTATTCTGATAATGAATTGAAGAGAACTTATATTATGGATTCTGAAGTATCCATAAGTCAGAATGAAAATCCTATGAAGGTTGGTAGTAGGGGGGTAGATGTGCAAGAGTTAAATAATTTATTAATTGGTTCAATACAGAATTTTAATTTTACAAATAGCATTTATAGTGCAGATTTGGGTTTTGATGAGATTAGCTCAAAATCTATCCTTACTATCGACCTAGATGATCCAAAGGTAATATCCAGCTGGCCACAGTGTAGCGAGGCATGTATCAATGCAGAGATTGGGGCGAGGTTCAATCAGATTATGGCATCATCTACTTATGCTGGAAATATAATAATAGAAAAATGTGCAGATGAGCTGTGTACCAGTATTTTAGAGGATGTTATCACTCCAAATATAAAACCTGATAGAACCAATGAAAGGCAAGTTGTATTTGGTTCAGATGATTTGGAGGCAAATTCTTGGTACAGAGTTACTCTTACTTCAGATATTTTGGCAGTTGGAGCAATATTGCCAAGTGGCGCTTATGTAAATGGAGAAAATTTGGAAGAATATCAGTGGAAATTTAAAACAAAAAACGACGCTACTCCATGCGTGATTAGCTCTGTTGCAGTTACACCAGATCCATTCATAGCACACTTGATAGGGGAGCGTACCAAGTACGTAGTCTTGGCTGTTGGATCTCCTGATTCATGTAGTGAGTATGGACAGGTACTTGATTCTTGGGGTTATGGTTGGAGCTGGTCTGTGGGTAGTGATTTGACAGCTGATCGGGATGATGTGGCTCAAGTAACTCAATTTGAATATAGTGGTGGAAAGGAACCATGGTGTGGTCTGGATTGTCTGCCTCTTGGTAGTGATATAAAAAGATTAGCGAGTTTTGATCCTGCTGTTCCTTCTACTTTGCCAGCTTTGTGTGGAAATGGAGCGCTAGATCCTGGTGAGGATTGTGATTTGGGAATGAGTGGAGAGACTCTTGGCGAGGTTGGGGTGAGCGGTAGCTGTACTATCAATTGCCTACGTACTGGTGCATCATTAACCTGCGGTGTTGCTGATGGAGATGGAGGTGTAACTGTTGAACCTTTGAAAGGTGAGGAATGTGAAATAGGTGTTGGTGGTGACACTGCAGAAACTTGTTCTGCAACTTGTCTAAATCTAGGATCTTCTCAAGAAGCTGTAGTAGGTGAAGCTTATTGTGGTGGTGGTAGTATCAGCCCTGGAGAAGATTGTGATCGTGGTATCTCTACCATAGGATGTTCTGAAAAATGTTTGCATACAGGAACTCAACTATCTCAAAAATGGTGTGATAATGCGAATTCTGGAGAAATCGCATGTCGAAACGCAGTTAGTGTTTGTGGAAATGGTGAAATAGAAAATGGAGAAGAGTGTGAATTAGATTTTGGTGAGATATCTGATGTCTGTACTGATAGTTGTTTATTGGTGAATGCTTGTGATGGTTTTTCTCAGTGTACTTCAGGAGACGAAGGTTGTAATGACGATTGCACATGGGCGGGATCTTCAATAAATTATTCGGTACCATCTGTGTGTGGAAATGGGGATTATAATGGCGATGGAGGTACTCCAGAAATTGGAGAATATCCAGGTTGTGATCCAAATCGCCCAGCAGGAGATGGTTATGAAGGTATATATCAAAATCCTTCCCAACTAGTTACTGCTATTGGGTTGGAATTAGCTGATGAAGATGGTAGACAAATTACCGAGATCAATGCTACTGCAGTAGCATATATGAATGCAGAAAATATCCGCACACCTTTGGCAACTGATATAGAGGGTGTGGGTGAGTATGCACTCCAGTGTGGAAATGTGGAATACGATACTCCTGTCGACACAGGTGCTAATATAGAATACAATGATTGTCCAAACACAGATAGGTTGAATATATACGGTGTATCTAGTGATACCTGTTGTCGCGTGCGACCAGTACGAGTTCTAGAATATCCAGCTACGAATAATGTTTGTTTGAATACATCTATTAGTGCTACTTTTGAAGCTAATATTGATGAAGTAACAGTAAACAATAATATTTTTGTGGCGAGTATACATGATTCTGGTTATGACTGTGCAAGTGGCGGGGAAACTATGGTGCCAATTGGTGATTTGACAGATAGAATGGTGAATTCTGTGTACATTGCCATGGAAGAAGATGGTGGTTTTTGGCAAGAAGTTTGGGGTAAGATCAAAGGATTTTTTGCTAGCATATTTGGGCAGAGAGTAAATGCAGACGCACCAGTCTGGTGCAAAGGGGGAGTATCTGCAAACATAAGTGTTGCACATATTAAGGGTGATGGAGGGGCTGTTACTAACACTACAATTTCTCTCAACCTACTTCGTCCTCTTTCTCCAGACACTACTTATGCAGTAGTACTCAAAGGTGGTAATAAGGGCATTCGAGATATGGAAGGTGTTGGTATCAAGAATAAGTACACGAGTGAAATATTGGATTCATGGCAATTTACCACAAAGTCAAGCATCTGCAAATTGGATCATATTGAAATAGACCAACCTTACCACGTATTTTATCAGCCTGAAACTTCTTCGGATTTTATTGCTCAGGGGATTAGCAGAAACGGACAAAATATAGGTCCTATGCCTGGATACAGTTGGGAGTGGGATTGGTCACCAAATGATAGTGAGATATTTGATATTCCAGAAACAGCCGAAGCTACTATTGCCATCTCTTCCACATTAGTAGAAGGGCAAGATATAGCAGTCGTGAGTGCTACTGTTACAGAAGATGCTTCCACAGATGGCACAAGTGATGTGGGTAATATATATACAGCAAGTACAAAACTATACTCATGGTTTTGTGCAAATTTTTGGCCATCTGTTGATTTTTATAACGATACTGATTTTAATTTTCAGATGCGATATTGTGCGGACAATGGTAATCCATTGACTCGAGATGACGATCTACCGATTTTTGAAGAGAATCCCACTATTAATATTTATAATGATAGAGAAGTTTTGGCAGATGGTACAATAAAGCGAGTAGTTTTCTTTGGTGAAAATGAAACAAATGATGATGCTATAGGTTACCAAGTATTCACAAATCCAAACTTCTTGAGTTTGCGTGAATGGTATCGTGAAAAATTTGGAGCAGACTCTAGTTTTTCAGATGTTTCTGTAGATGGTTATTCTGCAAT
This sequence comes from Patescibacteria group bacterium, assembly GCA_018824545.1. Lineage (GTDB taxonomy): Bacteria > Patescibacteriota > Patescibacteriia > Magasanikbacterales > UBA922 > JAHJGG01. The sequence continues at coordinate 8,611 of JAHJGG010000088.1, forward strand.
AACTGATGGAAACAACTATTATATTAGCGCACTCAACGAAGGTAATGATGGTACTATTTTTAATAATATTTATCTATTTAGTATAAATGCTGGAGCACAAGTTGGTAGTCAGGTTGTTTTTGCTGATATGATGCAGTCACTTACCTTCAATACCAATATTAATGATCTGGGGTATTGTATGAGTGTCGATGTATTTCGGCTTGATTTAATTGAAGGATTACCAGTCCCTCTGTCACTTTATACTGAATCAAACTTGCTTAATATTAATGATGAATTTTCTTGTTCTAGCCACTTTGATTGTCGCAGTACAACCAATACTCCAAAGTTTGGCACCAATGGTGTGTGCTCCAATGCCCGTACAGCTCTCCAGAGAGATTGGCAAAGACTCCAAGAACTACAAAATGCACAAGAAACTTTGGATGCAGTCCACGCTAGTACAGGGTTTTATCCAAGTCTAGATGCTGGTACTTATTATCCTGGTTACACTTCATCTCGCTGGCCATCTTGGGGGCTACTTGGTGGTGTGGCTACAGATCCACTAAATATGTGGACCGAGTGTGGGGCCAGTGATCAGCAGACTTGCTGGGATGTAAGTAGTCGTGCCTACAATTGTCCAGCATATCCTAGTATTTATGAGTATGCATATACTTCTAGTACTGGTAATTATGTTTTACATGCAGAGCTTGAGTATATTAATAGTACGAATGATTTGATTCTTGGTTATACTGCCCCAACACCATCAAGGGGTATATTGCCACATCCAAATTATTTTAGTGCAGGACCATGGTGTGTGAATCAAGTACGCAATCCATTTGTTTCTACTTGTGGAGACGGGATGGTAAATATTGCAACAGAGCAATGTGATCCTCCAGGAAAAATTGTACGTGAATCTTGTGATTTACCTGGTGGAACTGATAACGGAAGAATCACCAGACAATGTAATAGTAGTTGTCAGTGGGTAACCAGTCCTGAACCTGTTTGTTTACCAGCCTACGACTGTGGCAACGGTAGAGTAGAGGGGACAGAGACATGTGATGATGGAAGACTAAATGGTACTTATGGACATTGTGCTGGTGAAGATAGTTATGTGGGTGAGCCAGAAAGAGCATGTCATGATATTCATCCTCAATACTGTGGTAATGATTCCCTTGATTTTGATGATAATGATAGTAATGGAGACTATGATGTGGGTGTTGATAGAGCACTAGAGTTTTGTGATGAACAGGGAGGAACCTGTGAATTTATTGTCGAAGATGTGGGTCGGGTTGAGCCTAGTGTTTATATTTTGTTGGATAAATCTGGTTCCATGAATAAGTGTATAAATATGGACGAATATCCTAGTTCTTATAATGATTACTGTAATTATGGTAGTCAAGCAGCAGTGATAACCAGATGGTCGGAAGCACTAAGCGCTATTGATAGCTTTATAAACGAATCACACGCTCAAATCAATTTGGGGATAGCCGTTTGGGGTGAAAGTTGTTCGGAACCAGATCAAACACTCTCTGTTGGTGTTTATGAAAATGTAGTTGATGCATTAATTTATAAAGATGGTGTCATTCCTACAGGAGGTACGCCTACAGCTGAAGCTGTGGCTTGGGTTAAAGATAATATAAATTCAATTTTTGTTGATGATGATACAGTAGACCCATTAAATGATTATCGATCTAGAAATTTAATTTTAATTACTGACGGACCGCCTTCCACAGGTTGTGGTGATAGTACACTGGTTAAAAATACAATTAAGTCTTTACATCTTGACTACGATGTTGTAACTCATGTGATCGGTTATACAACAGACTTTTCGGATTTAAATCTTTGGGCCGTAGCCGGCGCAACAGAAACTGCCAAATCAGCCTCGGATGCCACGGGATTGTTTAGTGTTCTTAGACAAGTCCTTCCTTGCGATAGATACTCACCAGTATCTGGCGGTAGCTGTGCCTCAGATTGTCAATCCTTTGGTAGTTATTGCGGAGATGGGATAACCAACTCAGAATATGAAGAGTGTGATGACAAAAATGATGATAATGGCGATTCCTGTCGAAATAACTGTACTATCAATGAAGATCCAGAAGGACCTTCTGTGGCAGGTGGATATTGTGGAGATGGCACATGGCAGTCACCAAATGGTGACGGCGTGAAAGAGAAATGTGATCAGGGTCTAGAAAATGGTATTGTCTGCACACCTACTAGATATGGTGAAGGTTGTGTCTATTGTTCAGTAGATTGTAAAAATCTTTTGACAGTGGATGCTTTGGCATTTTGTGGGAATGGTAAGGTGGATGGGGATGAGGTTTGTGATATAGATGATGGGGAAGTTATTGTCGCAGGTGGTAATATAAGCTGTGATGACAAAGGTCAAGCAACGTGTACAGATAATTGTACAAAGTTTGATGATGGGTGTGTGGAGTGTATTTTGTCTGAAGATCCACTGAAGGGGGCTATACCACGAATATCTATTCTTAATGTAGCTGAGACTGATGGAAATACTGGGGTTGGATCATGGGGTGATGATACCATAATAACTTTAGCTCGTAGTTTATCTAGTTTTGATCCGGGTGTGGCAAACAAATATTTTGTTCGAAAAGTTTCTCTACCCCCAAACTACAACTCTTTGTTTAATTTGGCCGACCCGGGACCTCCTCCAGAAAGATTAGAAACAGATATGGCCTGTGATGGATTGTATAGAGTAGCTTTTAATAGTTATAGTTTGAGCGCTGGAAGTAGTGACTGGGATATTGCTAGCCTACTTGATTGGGAAATGGCTTCAACAACATCACGGAGCGCGTTTGATTATTCTGTAAACGGTGAAGCTGGTGTAGTAACGAATGAGCTGGTAGTATCCCCAGCTGTTCCAGACGGAGTGTTCAGAATAGTCGCTCGATGGACAGATGAGGAAAGCAGACAAAATGTTAAGTTTAGCACTATGGCTTATAGTGAGGCTTTTGCTGGAGAAGGCGAGCAGAGTATAGTTGGATACACTAGGGGATTGACTCCGATTGAGATTGGGTCAAGAGGCGAGAGAGTGAAATATGAAAGAATATGCGCTGATATCAAGCAAAGAATAACTGGGAATAATGGTTATTGGTGGCCAGACGATTTGAAGTGCAAAGGTTTTTTTGATAGCTTTGATAGCAAGGTTTTTGTTCATGATATGGTCAACTTAAATGAAATATTTGTCCATTCATTGACGATTGATACCAATCAGATAAGCGGGGAATATAAGCCAATCGCGATTTTTGTGGAAGCCATAAGCGCTTCTTCAAGCCGGCCAATTTATGAATTTAGAAATAGTGATTTGGTTCTTGAGGTTTACACTTATCATCCGGATCAGGTTCCTAAGTATTCCATTTATAAGCCAGATCCCGATTATGTTTATGAAATAAAGGATGCAGCTGGTACTAGTAGCAATCCGTTGGCCAAGTATTGGCATGTGTTTAATCTTGAATATTTAGGCATTCGTCATGGCGGGTATAGGATTGTTCCAGTAAAATCTATTGAAACGGGATTTTGCCAGATAAGAGAAAATCTTGGAGAAAGTTGTTCGTCTCCTCCTCCAGTTGACGGTGGGGATTTTATGCCAATTTAGTAGTTGAGGGGGAGAAAGCCATTGATTAAAATTATTATGAAGAAAATATTGAAAATTTTTGTTATAATATTGGTATTGGGAGCTGTTGGTTTTGGTGTGTATTATTTTTTACAAAAAAGATCAGAACGTATAGTAGTACAGGAGCCGGGTGAACAAGAGGTGGTGGAAGAACCTTATGTCGATCCTTTTCCCAATGATCAGGATCGTGACGGCCTGACAGATGAACAGGAAGCAGAACTGGGCACCAGTGATTATGAGTATGATACTGATGGAGATGGCTTGAGTGATGTGGATGAAATTAATTATTGGAAAACAGACCCCTTGAATCCTGATACTGATGGAGATGGCTTTGCGGATGCTTGGGAAATAATTGGTGGATACAATCCGAATGGGGCAGGGACACTTTAGCACTTGAGCACAGAAGCACGAGAGCACTTTAGCACAGAAGCACGAGAGCACTTTAGCACAGAAGCACGCGAACTCGAGTGCACGAACAGGCGAGTACGGAAGCAGGCGAACG
>JAHJGG010000089.1 GCA_018824545.1 Patescibacteria group bacterium
TCATTAGCGACCATATTAATCTTGATTGGTTTAGTTATCGGATTTATAATCTATGTTCTGGGTAATTTAAAATCACGGGAAGTAAGTCAATTTGTGGGTGGCGAAGATTTAGAGAAAAATGCACAGATTTCATTGACTAAAAGGGAATAAGTCTTTACAATACGGTTTAATTAATAAATTATAAATAATAATCATATGATGACAGTTCAACAGATTTTTGATCTAGCTATAAAAATGGGCATAAAAGCTGATCCTAGAGGGGGCAATGGAATAGAGGAGTATTTGGAAAATATAAAAAAAGAGTATGAAGGATCGAGACCAGAAGAAAAAAAGTATTTTGATAAAGAAAAACTTACAAATCCTTATGCTGACAGTCGCATTCATACTGGAAAGGGAGACTCCAAGGTGTCACGAGTGATGGCAGGGATTGACATAGAGGGAACAGAGCTTCTTTTGGCTAGTCAGCTAGAAGAGCGAGGAAAAAAAATTGATTTGGTTATGGGTCACCATCCTATTGGTAAGGGCTTGGCAGATCTACACGCTGTTATGGATATGCAGGTGGAGATTTTTGAAAAAGCCGGAGTTCCTATTCATGTGGCAGAAAAATTGATGGAAGATAGAATAAGTGAAGTTGGGCGAGGGGTACATCCAATCAATCACTATCGTATTATTGACTTGGCAGATCTTCTCAAAGTAAATTTGATGAATACTCACACAATTACTGACAATTTAGTTCATAATTTTTTGAAGAAGCACATAGAAAAGAAAAAGCCACGTTTAATATCTGACATGATAGAGACGCTTTTGGATATTCCAGAATATCAAGAGGCAATGAGAAGGGGAGCAGGTCCAAAGATTTTTATTGGAAATAAAAAACATAGAGTAGGTAAATATGTGCTTGAAATGACCGGTGGTACTAGTACTTCTGATAAACTTTATAAAGAACTATCTCGTTATGGAATTAGCACTGTTGTCGGAATGCATATGAAGGACACAGCAAGAACCAAAGCAGGAGAACACCACATGAACGTGGTTGTTGCAGGTCATATGGCCTCTGATTCTCTGGGGATGAATCTTTTTCTTGATGAACTTGAGAAAAAAGGTGTGGAAATAGTGCCATGTGGAGGTTTGATTCGAGTAAGCAGAGTAAGCAATAAACAGGGTAAGTAATAAACAGAGTAAGCAGAGTAAGCTTTTTATGGAAAGAAATAAATTAGAATTATTAGCGCCGGCAGGCAGTCCGGAAAAGATGAAATATGCGTTCGCTTATGGAGCGGACGCTGTTTATTTGGGTATTCCAGACTTTAGTTTGCGAGTAAGAATTAATAATTTTGGTCTTAATGAGGTAAAGACAGTAATTCAAGAGGCACATAAGATGAAAAAGAAGGTTTATGTTACAGTAAATATTTATGCACAAAATGAGCACTTGAAAAAACTTCCAGAGTATCTAAAAAAAATAAATAAGTGGAAACCTGATGCTTTGATAGTGTCAGATCCTGGAATATTACAACTTATCAAAGAATATGCGCCAGATATTCCTTTCCATATTTCTACTCAGGCCAATGTGACCAATTGGCAGGCAACAAAATTTTGGCATGATCTGGGGGCTGAGCGAGTAATTCTTGGGCGTGAAGTCACATTGGAAGGGATAAAAGAAATTCACAAAGAAGTTCCAGAAGTAGAGCTAGAGTATTTTGTTCACGGTGCAATGTGTATGAGTTATTCTGGTAGGTGTATTCTTTCTGCTTGGCTAACAGGTCGCTCTGCTAATCTGGGAGATTGTTCCCAACCTTGTAGATGGTCATATTCAGATAAGGAACAAGGAGAAAAAAGCAAGGAGCAATATGAGTGTGGAGAATGTTTGAAAAAAGATTTTGAGATTCCGAATCATGAGGACACTATGGAGGTGGAAGAGGATAGACATGGAACTTACATCTTCAATTCCAAGGATATGTGTATGATTGAATATCTGGGAGAATTAATTGATGCTGGAGTGGTTAGTTTTAAAATAGAAGGTAGGGCCAAAAGCGTGGCTTATTTAGCTAGTGTGATAAAGGCGTATGGGCTAGCGTTTGATTGTTTAAATAAGGAACAAAAAGCAAAAAGCAAGGAACAATTGCTGGAAATTAAAAATAAGTATCTTGATACTTTGGTACATCGCGGATATACAACAGGTTTTTTATTTGGACGGGATTCGGTTGAACAAAACACTGATGACAGTCATGTCGGAGGTGAAGAAGAGTTTGTGGGGGAAGTTTTGAAGACTGGAAGATTAAAAGATTGGAAGATTGATAGTAAGAAAAGTTACGGTGTTTTGATTAAACCGCATAACGCCATTAGAATAGGTGATGAAGTGAGGATTATTCAGCCACAAGCTGAAGATTTGGACATAGTTATTGAAGAAATGTATAATGAAGAAGGAGAAAGAATTGAGAGTGGTCATGGTGGAACTGGAAAAAATATAATTGTGAAATTTGATAGTGAAGTCGAAGAAATGAGTATTTTGTTTAAGAAGAATTAATATGTCAAATAAAGTAGAAATAAGAAGACAGCGTGTTTCTGATGCAAAGAGGTTCTTTGAAATTTTGACTAACCCAAACTTTATTTATTTTACTGCTAATCCCAAATCAATGGAAGATGAGAAAGAATGGCTCAGAGGTAATACTCTCAGGCGAAAGCAAAACTTTGCTCATAGTTTTAGCATTCTTTATAAAAATGATGTGGCAGGTGGCTGCGGTCTAAAGATTAATCAGCATCGTCAACATGAGGGTGAAGTTGGTTATTTTGTGGATGAGAAATACTGGGGGAATGGTATTGCTACAAAAGCAGTAAAAAAATTGGAAAAGATAGGTTTTGGAAAGCTCAGACTGAAGAGAATTATCATATTGATGAATCCAAAAAATATTGCAAGCAAAAAAGTGGCAATAAAGTGTGGTTATAAAAAAGAGGGACTAATGAAGAAAGCTGTATTTGCTAAAGGAAAATATCACGATGTTTATCTATATGCAAAAGTGAAATGATTTTTTGATAAAAATCCATACTTTAGATTTGATAATTTATGATCTCAATAATTAGAGGAAAAATAAAAGAAAAGAAACGCACCACAGTCACAGTCTTAACCTCTGGGGGTGTTGGTTATGATGTATTGTTGTCTCCTGTTTTTGTGGCGAAACTTTTGTTAGAGTCAGAGATTGAGATCATTACTTACATGCGGGTGACAGACAGTGCTATGGATTTGTATGGATTTGAATTGTCCGAAGAAAAAGATTTTTTTGAGTTACTTTTGTCAGTGTCTGGAGTGGGTCCTAAGGGAGCTATGAGTGTTTTGGCAATTGGTTCACTCAGTGATATAAAATCCGCAATTGGTAGAGGGGACTCCAAGTATCTAAGTGCAGTAAAAGGAATGGGAGCAAAGACTGCTGAAAGGTTGTGTGTGGAACTCAAGAATAAAGTTGCAAATAGCAAAGAACAAGGAACAAGTAATGTAAGTGGTGGAGTTTTGTCCGAAGTAATTGATGGCCTGGTTGCTCTCGGTTATTCCAAAGAAGAAGCTAGAGGGGCTGTGCAGGGGGTGGAGGTTGAGGGTAGAACTACGGAGGATGTATTGAAGGTAGTGCTAAGTAAAAAGGCTTAAAGATATAAGGCTTAAGGCGTAAGAAGTAAGAAATCGACCCTATGGTCGATTTTGTAATTTGATAGGCAATACACACTGTGGGGCCGTTTGTTCAATTTTTTTTAAAATAAAATCTACATGAACTTTATAATCAATAGTAGGAGGAAGTGGATAATAATATATTCTGTGTTTATTAAGCAAGTTTGATATTTTCAAATCAATTTCATCACGAAAGCTTTCGTCAACTGAGCGAACGCCGTCAGCTTTTGCTGCAAGATCTAGTTTTTGAGTTTTGAAAACAAGTGTATAAGAATTCATGTGTGAGACTGCAAGATTTTCGAATTGATGAATATCTGCATTATTGGCAACGCGTTGCATATAGGCAAAATTATCAAGTGTGGAGCGGTCACATAGTAGTATACTGTCAGCTTCGTATAATTCATCTTCTTTTTGTCTTTGATTTTCTTGTATCCAAATTTGAGCCTCAAGCGGTGCTTCTTCATTTATTGGCATTGGGCAAAAGCGAGCTAGCTCGGGGACAAGCAAGGTTTTTTTGCCAATAGCATTTAGTTCTTGCGCAAGATTTTTGATGATTGTGGTTTTCCCAGTTGAATGGGTGCCGATCAAAGCGATTTTCATAATGAGAGTATTTTAGCACATTTTTTTTGATTTAAAAAACCACCTACCGAATTTGGTGGGTGGTTTTTTGTTATATTCTATGTATTTTGTATTCTGTCTACAGGAGTGCAATACTCACTACTTTGTCACCGTCAGACTTGAAGCGCATCACTCTTACTCCCTGAGTGGCCCTTCCTAGGGTTGAAACAGATTTGAGCGGAGTCCTAATTACTTGGCTTTTTTGAGAGATCATCATTAGATCTTGATCTTCTGTATTATTGATAACACGGGAGCCAACTATTCTACCGGTCTTTGTGGTTATAGCCATGGTTTTGATACCACTACCACCACGTCCTTGGACTTTGTATTCATTCAGTTTTGTCTTTTTACCCATTCCATTCTCAGAAATTACCAAAAGTTCGAGTACTTTGTTTCCGACTAGTTTTGGATCAACAATATCCATTCCAACTACGGCATCACTGTCAGATTTTAATTTAATTCCACGTACACCAGAGGCAGTTCTACCCATTGGTCGGACATTAGATTCTTTTATTCGAATTGATTGACCACCAGCAGTTACTACAACAATCTCATCTTTGCCAGTAGAAGGGCGAACCCACTCGAGCATATCGTCTTCTCGTAGTTTTATTGCAATAAGTCCAGAACGTCGAACATTGGAAAAGTCCTCAAGCTTGGTTTTTTTGATAATACCCTTGCGTGTCATCATTACTAGAAACTTGTTTGTATTTATATCTTCCATTGAGAGCATTACTGCTACTTTTTCGTTTGGTGCAAGTTGCAGGAAGTTTACCATTGCCTGTCCTTTGGCCGTACGAGAGGATTGAGGGACATCATAAGCCCAGAGTTGGAATACTCTACCTCTACTGGTAAAGAATAATATGTTGTCGTGAGTATTGGTAGAAATAATTTGCTCTACCACATCTTCTTCTTTGGTAGTGAGACCAATTACACCCTTGCCACCACGACCCTGAGTCTTAAATGTGTCTGGAGGAAGGCGTTTTACATATCCATCATGAGTCATCATGATGATGGTAGGCTCATTTGGAATTAGGTCTTCCATAGAAAAGTCACCAACTGCTTTTGGCATAATTTTGGTTCGGCGATCTCCTCCAAATTTTTCCTTAATTTCGTTAACTTCTTTTTTGACCAATCCTAGAATTTTTTGGGCACTACCTAGAATTGTTTCTAGTTCTTTAATTAGAATTTTTTTGTCTTTTAATTCATCTTCTATCTTTTTTCTTTCCAAATTAGCTAGTTGTTGTAACCTCATTTCCAAAATTGCGACAGTTTGGCGATCAGAAAATTTGAACTTTTGCATCAAATTTATTTTTGCAACTTCTTTGTCTTTTGATTTTCGTATAGTATTTATAACTTGGTCAATTTTGTCCAAAGCTTTTTTCAAACCTTCCAAAATGTGAGCTCGTTCTTTGGCAACTAACAAGTCATATGCTGTGCGACGCTTGATAACTTCTTGTCTGTGTTTGATATATTCTTCCAGAGCGGATTTCAAATTCATTAGTCTAGGTTGGATGCCATCTACAAGTGCAATCATGTTTACATGAAAAGTAGTCTGTAGGTCTGTCAGCTTGAACAAGCGATTTAGTACTTTTTTTGGATAAGAATCTTTTTTTAATTCTATTACAACACGTACACCATCTTTGTTGGATTCATCACGCAAGTCTCGGATTCCTTCTATTTTCTTTTCTTGTACAAGACCAGCAATTTTTTCAATTAGTTTTGCCTTGTTCACTTGGTAAGGAATTTCGCTAACAATTATCTGGAATTTGTCAGAACTGACTTCTTGAATTTCTGTCATGGCTCTCATCACAATTCCTCCGCGTCCTGTAGCAAATGCAGACATGATATCTTTTTTGTCGTAAATAATAGCTCCTGTAGGAAAGTCAGGGCCTTTTATAAATTGCATCAGGTCTTCAATTGTTGCTTGTTTGTTTTCAATCAAATGAATAATACCGTCGCAGAGTTCATTTAGATTGTGAGGAGGAATATTGGTTGCCATACCAACAGCAATACCCATGCTACCATTTAATAATAGGTTAGGTAGTTTGCTTGGTAGAACTTTTGGTTCTTGGGTGGAACCATCGTAGTTTGGTGTGAAATTAACAGTTTCTTTTTCAATGTCTTGTAACATTTCTTCTGCAATTGCCTGCAATTTTGTCTCTGTGTAACGCATGGCAGCAGCACTATCACCGTCCATTGAACCAAAGTTACCCTGACCATCTACAAGAGGATTCCTCATGCTAAAGTCTTGGGCCATACGAACCAAAGAGTCATAAATAGCAGAATCTCCATGAGGATGGTATTTTGCCATAACCTCACCAACTACGTGGGCTGATTTTCGGAATTTGGCATTATGCTTGAGACCGATTTTCCACATGGCATATAGAATTCTGCGATGAACTGGTTTTAGACCATCTCGAGCATCTGGAAGCGCACGCGAAACAATAACACTCATGGCATAATCTAGATATGAGTGTTGCATCTCGTCTACCAGCTGGATAGGTTCGATTTTTTCTACCCAATTTTTTTCTTCGGGTGTGCTTGGTTTACCAATTTTTTTTAAAGTTTTTTTCTTAGGCATATTTATTCTTGAATGTTTTCATCAGTAGTAGTGACACTATTTATTGTGGTTGAGTTTGTTTCTATATCTGCTATAGATATTAGTTCTGACAAAGTTTGTTTTATTGTTTCTTTGGTTTCTTCTTGTTTTGCAATTTGATCTTGAATTGAGACCACTTCTGATTTTATATTTTCTTCTCCTTCTACAATAATAGAGTCATATATTTCTGCCAAAGTTTGTTTGTTGGTATCCCATAGTTCGGACTCAGCACTAGATGACCCATTTACATTTTCAAACATTACCTTGGTATTCCAGAGCCACATAAATAGAACCACTGCACTCACGATAATAACCCCAACCCATATTAGACGATTTGCCTCTTTGTTTTTCTTATAAATATATGTAGGTTTGTATTGTTTTGGCTCTGTTTGCAAATCTATCTGTGCTCTTGGTTCTGCCTCTTTTGGATTTTCGATAACTTGTGGCAAAGGACTAATAATTTTTTCGGCAACAGATTCGGCTTTATTTTTTATAGCCACTTTTTTCCTTACTACTTTTTTCTTTTTCACAGCCGATTTCTTTTTGGGTTCTTTTTTTGTAGTAGGAATTTTTTCCTTTTTTGTTTTCTTTGGCATAAATTACTCCTTTGTTAGTACTATGACCTGTGTTTCTTCTTGAGGAAGATCTTTCTTTTTTAAAATTGCTTTGCTTTCTGGTTTTTCTGAGCTTGCCCCCATTTCTTTCAAAAAATTATCTACTGGTTTTGCATCTGGGTCATTATCGCTCTTGTAAGCCATAGGAATAATAATTTTTGGTTCTATGATACTTACTATTTTCATGGCTGCTTCAGCAGTAAAAGCATCGGCATTTCCAACTGGCAGACAAAGTACATCAACACCAGAAATAACATCAAATTGCTTGTTGGTGGGTGTTTTGTTTATGAGTCCTAAGTGGGCAACACTAATTCCCTCTGCATCAATTCGCAAAATAGTGGATCCAGGCTCATGTCCAGCTGTCGCAGTAATAAGTACTCCGCCTGTTTCGCATTCACCAGGTTGTGAGAGAATAAAAGGCTTGCCAGAAAGTGTGATTGAATTTTTTTCACCTCTGGTATAAAGACCAATGTCTGGTGCTAAACTACGAGGAAAAGCACCGACACTAGGTTTGTAAGGGTCAATAATAAGGACAACATCATTTCCATTGTGTTTGGTTTGGATTTTTATGGCAGTGGTTCCGAGCCAAGTAAGATGCATAGGGTTAATTCAAAATTAAAAAAATATGTGACAATATTATATCCTAAAGCAAAGTCGATTGCAAGGCCGATATAAAACAAGAAAGCACAAAAAAAGAACCAGACGAATCTGGTTCATGTTCTTTTTTGGCTGATTTTAGCACTGACGTAAATACGTCGATGTATTCAGCCATTCCTTTTCGGTCTCTTTATTTTTGAACTGAGGCTTTCCACTTTTCCAGTTTATTTCTGGAAAGCCAGCCTTTGTAAGGCAAAAATGAAGCCTCTTCGTTATTTCTCTTACGATGTCAGCTGTACCTGTTTCACGGTCCAGCTGATCCAACATATCGATTGGGTTTTGACATGGGATATGCAAACCCTTTGGTTGCATTTCTCTTATGTCAATAAAGAGTCCAGCAAGGATTCCAGGCAATTTCCTTGAGAGGGCCACAGTTTTGTGGTACTTGAAAATTTCATTTCTAGCCCACCCCATACGTATCTTGGTCAACTCGATATCAGAACTGTATTCAGCCTCTTTGTGGTTGTTGTAACTCATTGAAGTGCCTCTTTAATTTAAAAAGAACAAAATTCATAACTAAGTAAAATACCACAAATAACAGGCATTGTCAACACAAAACTGTATAAAATGAGTAAATTTGGCTTAATTTAGCCATATATTTAGTTTGAATAACAATACTTGCCAAAAATAAATGATTATGTTATAGTATGCAAGCTTTTTTAACTAATCTAAGTGCCAAATTATTAACATCCCTATTGGCACAGGGGAGTCCTGAAGTCAGGATTAATATTTTAAAGATAACATAAGTTATCTGCCTAATTTATGACAAAAAAGACAGAAGAACAAGAAGAAGATCAGAAGCCAGTAAATAAATTTGCTGAACTTTTGAAAACATATTTTACTGCCATTCCGAATGAAGGGGATTTGGTAACAGGTACAGTAGTTTCCGTGGACAATGGTGTGGTGCGAATAGACGTTAATGGCGTCTCAACCGGTATTGTACGTGGTCAGGAATTATTTTCCGAATCTGATCAGTACTCCAATATAAATATTGGTGACGAGGTAGAGGCCACTGTAATCGAAAGAGAGAATGAAACCGGAGAAATGGAACTATCATTTCGTAGTGCTGGACACCAAAGAGTATGGGATCAGATGGAAACATATCAAAAAGATGGAATTACTATTGAGTCAAAAGTTTTGCAAGCTAACAAAGGTGGTCTCATGATGCAGGTAGATGCTCTAGCTGGATTTTTGCCTGTTTCACAACTAAGTCCTGACAATTATCCTCGTGTTCCTGGTGGAGACAAAAATAGAATTTTGGAAGAACTAAAACTTTTGATTGGCAAGACTTTGCAAGTAAAAGTAATTGATGCAAATCAAAAAGAAGAAAAAATTATTGTTTCAGAAAAAGCTGTTTGGGAAGATGACCAAAAAGCTGTTCTTGATTCTTATAAAATCGGTGACACTATCACAGGCGAGGTAAGTGCGCTCACATCATTTGGAGCCTTTATCAAGTTTGGTGATGGTCTAGAAGGTCTAGTACACATTTCAGAAATTGTTTGGCAACGTATTGATCATCCTAGGGACGTTCTAAAGATTGGAGACAAAGTGAAGGCACAAATTATTGATCTCAATAAATCAAAGATCTACTTATCTATCAAGCGTCTAATAGAAGATCCATGGAAGATTGTAAAAGATAAATATAAGGTAGGTGAGATTGTAAAAGGTGAAGTACACAAGATCGAGCCTTTTGGTCTCATGGTAAAGCTTGACGATGATATTCATGGTCTAGCTCACATCTCAGAAGTTTCTAATTCACCAATACACGGAGTAGAAGATCTGAAACAGCTCTTTACTATTGGAGAGAAATATAAGTTTGAGATTGTAAGTATTGAGCCAGCTGAACATCGCCTTGGTCTTAAAGCTGAGGGAGTGAAGGGAAGAGCTGAAGAAGTAGAAAATAAAAAGGAAAAAGCAGAAAGTGAGAGTGTTGAAAAGAAAGAAGAGGATGCAAAGGAACAAAGCGACGAAATTGCTGATGAAGCTACAAAGCAACAAAGTGATAAAGATGAAAAAATAGAGGAAGAAACTGGAAATACGAAATTAGAAACTGTGGGTGACACAGAGTCAGAAGATGAAAAGCCAGCAGAGGAAAAAATATAATAGTAAATAAAAACCCGGCCAGCTGGGTTTTTTTGTAGGTTATTTCTGATAACAAGTTATATCGGAACTTATATAATTTTTGGCTAAGTTATAATAAATTTTGAATTATAACTTTCATTCATAAATATACTATGAATGGAAATAAATATCAATAATGTTGAAAATTTCGAAAAATCAAAAAAACACCATAAACTGGTGTGCTTTTGAAAGAGAACGACAGGGGCTCTCCAGAATTCACATCAAGTGGCGACAATACACGATGATCGTTGCCTGCAGTGTACCCGAGTGCCTTGCGTAAGCTAGGACACGAGTGGTACACTGTGGATAACCCTGGGACAAAAATTATACAGGTACATTGAAAAAACCAATTATTTGCCTAATTTAAGCTATTTTTTTGTAATTCTTGACAAATACTTATCCACCTGCTGTATTTGACAAGTATAATTTTTTTTGATATCCTTACTCCGTTGTCAAAAAAGCAATTTTACCTCTGTTTAGCAGTTTTTAACCCTCCTGCGCCCGTTCGGGCTTCGGCGGGCGAGAAGTGGTAGTTCAATACTCTCATGATTGTTTCCGAATTTATAGTTGGATCTTTCACTGGAGTGTAACTACGATCAATTAAAAAACAGTGGTAATATTGCTTTGGAGCACTAATTCACGCCTATCATTTACTGGTTTTGTGTCCTTCCCCTATAAGGGGTTTATATTATAAAAAAGGCCAGCCTAAGATGATAATAACGTACGCTCAAGGATATACTGCTTCTCAAATGTGTCTGCATTGACCCTGTTAAACGACGGGGTAAAAATCCTGCTTGCGCGGTCATGTTAATACATGCAAACCAAGCCTTGTAGAAACAATTAGGAAAATAATAAACCGATAAATCAATCTTCGGTGTTTTTGTTACTTTATAAATTTTATCTTATAATCTTAATTAAATATTTATGCCAGTATATCAGCGACAACCCCTAAAGGACACAGAACGAAAGTTTTTTACAGATTTACGTTCGCCTCTTAAAGGAGATAATTTAATCGAAGTACAGCATACTTCTTATGATTGGTTTATAAAAGATGGAATTAGGGAGTTGTTTACAGAAATTTCACCAATTACAGACTTTACTGGACGCGATTTGGAATTATATTTTGAAGATTATTATTTTGATGAGCCAAAATTTGATGAGGTAACTTGTAGAGAAAAAAACATCACATTTGAGGCACCACTTCGAGTAAATGTTCGACTTGCAAACAAGAGAACAAATACAGAAGAAAAGCAAGAAATTTATTTGGGAGATGTTCCGGTTATGACTGACAGAGGAACTTTTGTTGTGAATGGAATTGAGAGAGTAGTAGTGTCACAATTGATCCGCAGTCCAGGAGCTTTTTTTACTGCTAGCAATGTTCGCGGACGACATTATTATGGTGCCAAGATTATTCCAAATCGTGGAGCTTGGATCGAGATTGAAACTGATCAGAACAATGTAATCTGGGTAAAAGTAGATCGTAAACGTAAAGTAGCAGCATCTTCTCTCTTGCGTGCTTTTGGATATAGTACAGACGAAGAGATTATAAAATTATTTGAAGATGTTAATACTCATCCAAATATTGATTATGCTGAGGCAACATTGGCCAAAGATTCTTCTGACAATACAGACGAAGGATTGATCGAGGTTTATAAGAGAATTCGTCCAGGAGATCTTGCAACAGCTGACAATGCTAAAGGTCTCATACACGCCATGTTTTTTAATTTTGATCGTTATGATCTTGGTCGTGTTGGAGTTTATAAATTTAATACAAAATTTTCTTTGGGTCTTGATGACAAACAACTGGAGCAAATGGAAGAGAGAGTACTAAGCCCAGAAAAATTACTTTTGGTTTTGAAAGAAGTTGTACGATTGAATGTTAGTCAGGAAGAACCAGATGATATTGATCACCTTGGCAATCGTCGCGTTCGAGCAGTTGGTGAATTAGTTCAGAATCGTTTTAGAGTAGGACTGGCTCGAATGGAGAGAATTATAAAAGATAGAATGAGTACTTATGAGATGGATAAGCTCGCGCCAAACAAATTGGTAAATGCTAGACCTGTGATTGGTGCAGTTCGTGAGTTTTTTATGAGCTCACAACTTTCACAATTCATGGATCAGGTAAATCCTTTAGCAGAGCTAGAACACAAACGTCGTATCAGTGCTCTTGGTCCTGGTGGTTTGTCTCGTGACAGAGCAGGATTCGAAGTGCGTGACGTTCACACCACTCACTACGGTCGTATTTGTCCAATTGCAACACCAGAAGGACCAAATATCGGACTTGTAGGACATTTGGCAAGTTATTCAAAAATAAATAATTTTGGTTTTCTTGAAACCCCTTATAGAAAAGTAGTACATGAGGTAAAAAATGAAGCTCGCTTTACAGAAGGTGAAGTATCTAGAGAAGCGATTGGAAACTCTGTAAAAGCTGGAGAAAAAATTACAGCAGAAATTGCAAAGAAATTGGAAAAAGAAGATTTGGAAATTATCAGAGTAATGTCTCGAGTGACTGACGAAGTTCGATACCTCAATTCATTTGAAGAAGAAAGAGTGGTAACTGCTGGAGCTACTACGCCAAAAGATGAAAATGGATTTTTGGTTGGTGATAGAGTACCAGTACGAGATCAGGGACAGCCTGCAACAGCATCAGTTGATATTATTGATTACCTAGATGTTGCATCCAATCAAATTTTGAGTGTAGCTACCAGTCTTATACCATTTTTGGAACATGATGATGCTACTCGAGCTCTCATGGGAACAAACATGCAGAGACAATCTGTCCCATGTATCATGCCTGATGCACCTCTAGTTGGTACAGGAATAGAAAAATCAGCAGCAGCCAATAGTGGATATGTAATTTTTGCACCTGAAGCAGGAGAGATTACTGCAGTTGATGGTGGCCGAATTGAATTGACTGACAAAAAAGGAAAAGTTTACAAATATAAATTGAATAAATTCGTTAGATCCAATGCTTCTTCTAGTATCAACCAACGACCAACAGTGGTCTTGGGACAAAAAATGAAAAAGGGTGATCCAATGTGTGATGGCCCTTCTATCAAAGATGCAGAGCTGGCACTTGGTAAAAATGTTTTGGTGGCTTACATGGTATGGGATGGATACAACTATGAGGATGCTGTAATTATTTCAGAAAGACTAGTACACAACGATACATACACATCCATGCATATAGAAAATTATCAGACAGATGTACGTGAGACCAAGCTTGGTTCAGAAGTTGTGACTAGTGATATTCCAAATGTAAGTGAAGAAAAATTAAAAAATCTGGATTCAGAAGGAATAGTTAGAATAGGAGCAGAAGTTCATTCTGGCGATATTTTGGTAGGAAAGATTACTCCAAAAGGGGAGACAGAATTAACACCAGAAGAGAGATTGCTTCGAGCTATTTTTGGAGAAAAAGCCAGAGATGTTCGTGACTCATCACTTTATCTAGAGCATGGTGAACATGGCAAGGTGACTGATGTAAAATTATTTTCAGCAGAAGATGGTGACAGATTACAACCAGGAGTAAGTAAACAAGTACAGGTAACAGTCGCAGACATGAGAAAGATTCAGGTGGGTGATAAGATGGCAGGACGTCATGGAAATAAGGGTGTAATTTCCAAAGTAGTATCAATGGAAGATATGCCATTTTTGGAAGACGGAACTCCAATTGATATCATATTGTCACCACTCGGTGTTATCTCTCGTATGAACTTGGGGCAATTGCTAGAAAATCACTTGGGACTAGCTGCTAACGCGCTTGGTTATAAGGCAGCTACACCTGTTTTAAATGGTATTACAGAAGAACAGATAAAAGAAGAGCTAGTGAAGGCAGGATTCACTCCAGATGGACAGCTACAACTATTTGACGGTCGCACAGGACAACCATTTGATCACAAAACAACTGTGGGATATTCCTATATGTTGAAACTCAATCACATGGTGGAAGACAAGATTCACCAACGTTCTATTGGTCCATACAGTCTAATTACCCAGCAACCTCTTGGTGGAAAGGCTCAATTTGGTGGACAGAGATTTGGAGAGATGGAAGTCTGGGCACTAGAAGCATATGGTGCTGCTCATACCTTGCAAGAAGTTTTGACTATCAAATCAGATGATGTACCAGGTAGATCAAAAGCTTATGAAGCACTTATCAAAAATGAACCAATTACTCGGGTAGATTTGCCAGAGTCCTTTAATGTACTTGTGAGAGAGTTGAAAGGATTAGCACTTGATGTAAAACTTTTGAAAGAAGATGAAGAAGGTAACTATGTTTCTGCAGAAGAATATAGAGACAAAAAGCGAAAGGAAAGAGAAGACGTGGAAGGCCCAGACGAAGGGTATAGAGAATAACTTCTAAACTATTAAATATATAAACATATGAGTCGAGAAACACTACATTTAATGGATTTTGACGCTTTGTCTCTCTCTGTGGCTTCCCCAGAAGTTATTCACAAATGGTCACATGGCGAGGTTTCCAAACCAGAAACAATTAATTATAGAACACAGAAGCCAGAAAAAGGCGGATTGTTTGCTGAAGAAATATTTGGGCCTAGCAAAGACTGGGAGTGCTATTGTGGAAAGTATAAAAAAATTCGCTACAAAGGAATTGTGTGCGATAAGTGCGGAGTAGAAATTACACATTCTTTGGTGCGACGTGAACGAATGGGACACATTGAACTTGCAACGCCAGTTACTCACATTTGGTTTTTGAGATCTATTCCTTCAAAAATTGGTTTGGCACTGGACCTTTCTATTCAAGCTTTGGAAAAAGTTATTTACTTTGCTTCATTCATTATTACTAGTGTGGACGAAACAGCAAAGACTTTGACACAAGAAGAATTGAAAAAAGAATACAAGAGCAAGAAGAAACAGATTGAAAAAGAGAGAGAAAGAAATATTGCTCTAGCAATAGAAGAAAAGAAAGGAAAAGTAGAATTGAATGCTATTGAAAAAGAATCTGATCGAAAACAAGAATCTCTAGAAGAGGATTTTACTCAGGCTCAAGAAGAATTGAAGGAACTTAAGCTTTTGAATATTGTTTCAGAAAATAGATATCAGGAATTGGCTCTGCGTTACGGGCATCTGTTTGAAGCTAAGATTGGTGGAGCAGCAGTACGAGGGCTTTTGGAAAAAATGAATGTTGGTGAAACTATCAAACGACTTCATGATGAGATTCAAAAAAGTAAAGGTGCCAAGCGAGAGCGACTGATTCGTCGTGTAAAGATTTTGAGCAGTATTCATAAAAATAATATTAAACCAGAGTGGATGGTACTTACATCCATTCCAGTTGTTCCTCCAGATTTGCGCCCAATGGTAGCTCTTGATGGTGGACGTTTTGCTACCTCAGATTTGAATGATCTATATCGCCGTGTAATCAATCGTAACAACCGTCTAAAGCGTTTGATAGACCTCAATGCACCAGAGGTAATTTGTCGCAATGAAAAACGAATGCTTCAAGAAGCAGTAGATGCTTTGATTGATAATAATGCTCGTGCTAGTAAGACTGTTACGGCCTCGACTGGACAGCGTAGACAACTTAGATCTTTGGCTGATATTTTGAAAGGTAAGCAAGGTCGTTTTCGTCAAAACTTGCTTGGAAAACGTGTAGATTATTCAGGGCGCTCTGTAATCGTAGTTGGGCCTGACTTAGAAATTAGTGAATGCGGAATTCCAAAAAGGATGGCACTTGAGCTTTTCAAACCTTTTGTAATGGCTCAAATTATCAAGCGAGAGTTAGCTCACAATGTTCGTAGTGCTTCTCGTTATATTGAGACCAATGCTCCAGAGGTCTGGGACATTTTGGAAGAAATTACAAACAAGACTCGTGTACTTTTGAATCGTGCTCCTACTCTTCATCGCTTGGGAATTCAAGCTTTCAAACCACAGCTAATCGAAGGTAAAGCAATTCGACTTCATCCATTGGTTTGTGCAGCTTTCAACGCTGACTTTGATGGAGATCAGATGGCAGTTCATGTACCTTTGACAGAAGAGGCAAAATGGGAAGCAGAAAATCTGATGGCATCAGAAAAGAATCTATTAAAGCCAGCCACAGGTTCTCCAGTAGTAACTCCACAGCAAGATATTGCTCTTGGTAGTTATTATCTTACGAAGTATAGTGAAGATGACACTGAAGAAGTTAAGCGTTATTTTGCAAATATAACTGAGGCAAAATTTGCGTATGAGACACACAAGATTGGTCTAAAAGAAAGAATTAAAGTAAGGTTTGATGACCTTTCAAAATTTCCAAAAGGACAAGGCTCAATTATTGAGACTTCTATTGGAAGAATTTTGTTTAATGAGATTTTGCCAGATAAATTGGAATATTATAATGAAACTATTACCAAGAAACACTTGAGTGCAATTATCAAATTACTTTTGGAGTTTTATGGACAAGAGAAAACATCCAATGCCTTGGATAGGATTAAGCTTTTGGGCTTCCGATATGTTACAATATCTGGATATTCACTTGGTATGGATGATTTTGGTAAGATTGAAGAGAAGGACGCAATTTTAGTGGAAGGTGATGGTCATGTAAGAGAAGTAGAAGAACAATACAATCAAGGTCTCTTAACTGATTCTGAGAGACATAGCAAGGTACTCGAAATATGGACTGATGTAAAAGATAGAGTAGTTTCTCACAACAAAGAAGCATTAAATCGAGATGCATCTGTATTTGCAATGATTGATTCTGGTGCTCGTGGTTCTTGGGGGCAACTTGGACAGGTTATTGGTATGAAAGGATTGGTAGCATCTCCTTCTGGCGAAATTATTGAGTTGCCTGTAAAAGGAAACTTTAAAGAAGGATTTGGAGTACTAGAGTTTTTTATCTCAAGTCATGGTACTAGAAAAGGTTTGTCTGATACAGCTTTGCGCACTGCTAATGCTGGATACTTAACCCGACGTTTGGTGGATGTTGCACAGGATGTTGTGGTAATTACAGAAGACTGCGGAGACACAGAAGGTGAAATCTTCACCAAAGAGGAATCTGAACAAATGGGTGAAACATTGGCCGAGAGAGTAATGGGAAGATTTGTTATCGAAGATGTAAAAGACGGTCGCAAGACTTTGGTAAAAGCTGGTGAAGTAATTACAGAAGAAATAGATCGCCAGATTGAGGCTCGTAATATTGAGACCATTCATGTCCGAAGTGTACTGCAATGTAACTTGCCAAAGGGTGTTTGTAAAAAATGTTATGGATTTGACCTTAGTAACAATAAAGTAGTAGAAAATGGAGTAGCAGTAGGAATTATTGCAGCTCAATCTATTGGTGAACCTGGTACTCAGCTTACTATGAGAACATTCCATTTGGGTGGTGTGGCTGGTGGTGGGGATATTACACAAGGTCTGCCACGTGTTGAAGAATTATTCGAAGCAAGACAGCCAAAAAGAAAAGCGACTTTGTCAGAAGTAGCTGGAAGTGTAGAGATAGAGGATGCTGATGGCAAGATTATCACAGGGCCAACTGGAAAAAAGATTTTTGAAGGCAGACGTGGTCAGAAAATTATCAAAGTAAATTTTGAAGGTACTGAAGAAAAAGAATATGCCTTCAAAAAAGCTGATGATATAAAGGTAGAAGACGGTGCTATTGTGAAAAGAGGAGATCTCTTGATGGTGCGCGGTACTTCTGGGGAACAGGTAAAGGCAGAATTTGGTGGTACCATAGTGCGCGATGCCAAAAAAATAATACTATCTTATCAGGGTAAAAAGACAAAAGAATATATTATTCCAATTGGCTTTAAACTCTGGGTAAAAGATGGTGATCAGGTAGAAAAAGGTGACCAACTCACAGAAGGAAGTATTAATTTGCAAGAATTATTTATACTGAAGGGTCGCGATGCTGTACAGCGATATATTTTGTCCGAGATTCAAGAGATTTATGCTTCTCAAGGCCAACGACTAAATGATAAACATATTGAAATTATTATTAAACAAATGTTTAGTCGTGTATATGTAGAAGATTCTGGAGATACAGATTTATTGCCAGGTGAGACAGTAGAAAAAGCACAGCTAATGGTAGCCAATAATCAGATAAAGAAAGAAAAAGGTACTGCTGGAGCTGGGCGTGAATTATTTCTCGGTATTAGTAAGGTATCATTGTCTACTCAGAGTTTCCTATCCGCTGCATCTTTTCAGGAGACAGCTCGAGTGCTTATCAATGCTGCTATTACTGGTAAGATTGATTATTTGCAAGGACTTAAAGAGAATGTAATTATTGGAAGATTGATTCCAGTTGGGACTGGATTTAAAAAGGGTGGAATGAGAGAAGATAATGCAAAGCTATCAGTGACTGGTAATTGATTTACCAAAGACAGATAATAAAAAATCCGTCGGCCGAATTTGGCGGACGGATTTTTGTTTCAAAATAAAAATAGCCTACTACTAGTGCAGTAGGCTATGAAATTTTCTCCTTTGTCTAGAAGTTGTCTTCCAACATGAGGGTATCGATTTCATGATAGAGCGCTTTGGCCACGATGCGGATGCTGATGAACATTTCTGCGTGTTCTTCCAGTGTCGGCCGACGTTCCTCGCAGATTTGAACAAAAAGGTCACGACGAAACTCTTTTGGTTCGTTCGGGCGTTTCATCTCTTCGAGAGCGAACATGATGTAGCCGATGTTTTCCACCGCTTGCCAAAATCGGCGGTGAATTTGATCAATATCAAGTGTTCGGTCAAGTGGTCGGCGAAAAAATTGCCAGAGCTCTTCGGGTACGAGTCGACGCCGAATCTTCCAAAAAGCCTCATCTTCGATAGCTTCATCATCAGCTGTTTTGTCAGTCAAACACTTGTCTCCGACTGATTTATCGCTTTCACCAAAGTCATGTCGAAGGGCACAGGAAAGAATGATGAAAGGATCAAGTTGGTGCTGGTTGCCAAGGTGGAATTCAATCGCTAAAAGCAGGATGGCCTGCATTCCGCCTTTGAATGTGTGTTGAAACACGTTTTCCGAGGAAAGCTGAGGCCAGTCATGTCGTTTTTCCTTCCAGCGTTGC
The DNA here is from genome assembly GCA_018824545.1 of Patescibacteria group bacterium. GTDB lineage: Bacteria > Patescibacteriota > Patescibacteriia > Magasanikbacterales > UBA922 > JAHJGG01. The sequence continues at coordinate 19,255 of JAHJGG010000089.1, forward strand.
TCGGCTTCCAGCCCAGTAATCAGATTTCGCAGGTTTGCTTCGTAAGAAATGATGAAGGGCGACCAGTCAAGATGATTTTCTGTTTCAGACATTATGTCTCCGGGCATGGGCTGATTGAGTTAAAAGAACGCTTGCAGTATGATAGCAGAAAATAAAAAAACAGGCAAGAGGGCCTGTTTTTGGTTGCATTTCTTATAGTTTCTCCTTCAAAATTTCCTCCACAACTTTTGGATCAGCAGAGCCTTCTGTCGCTTTCATTACCATGCCAATCAAGAATTTTAATACTGTTTCTTTACCGGCCTTAAATTGTTTTACTTGATCAGGATAACTTCTGATAACATCGTCAACCACTTCTCCAATTTTACCTGTGTCAGACACTTGGCCAAAGCCTTTGTCTTCCATGATGTGTGTAGGATCTCGGTCAACATCAGAGCCAGCCATAATGAGAAGAATTTTGTAAGCATTGGTGGCGTTTACTCTGTCTGTGTAGATAAGGGCAATAAGTTCGGCAAAATTTTCTGGACTAAAAGGAACATCTTTTACTGTGATGTTTTTGTCTTTCAAAATTCCGGCGAGCTTACTAGTAATCCAACCACCAGCTAGGCGGGAAATTTTTTGTGGTACTTTTTCTGCTTTGTTTTTGGTTTCAGGAAGTGAGTCGAGCCACTCCAATAGCTCGCTCATTACTTCTTCTGTAAAATTGGACAGAGCTGTGTCGTCGCCAATAATTTTGGCATCAGCATAAGAAAAATTATACTCTTCACGCAATCTTTCTCGTTTTGCTTGTGGCAATTCTGTTAATCTTACTTCACCTGCAATCATCTCTGGATGAAAAGGGGGAATGTCTGGCTCTGGAAAATAACGATAATCTGCAGAAGTTTCCTTTATTCTTTGAGAAACAGTTTCTCCTTTGTCTTCATTCCAACCGCGAGTTTCTTGTGGCCAGTTTTTCTTTTCTTCAAGTAATTTGGTCTGTCTACTGATCTCATATGCGATTGCTCTTTCCACAGCTTTGAACGAATTCAGATTTTTTACTTCCACTTTATTATTAAGTTCATAATTACGATGTGGTTTTACTACACCATCTTCAATATCAAACTTTCCAGCTTCTTGCACTGATATATTGGCTTCACAACGCATATGACCTTTTTCCATATCAGCATCACTCACCTCTAGCTGGCGCAGAAGAGTCCTAAGTTCCTGACAGAAAATTTTGGCTTCTATGCCAGATTCAAAATCAGGTTGTGTAACAATTTCTACAAGTGGAGTGCCCGCCCGATTAAAGTCTATTAGGGTTGTTTCATTTTTTTCTAACTGTGCTTTTTTGTTGTTTCCGTTATTCCCAACTCCATTTATTGTATTTGCGTAACTATAGTGCAGAAGTTTGGCAGTATCCTCTTCCAAGTGTACTCGCTCAATACCAATGACAACCTCTTCTCGAGGATTATTTTCTAGTAAAAATTTTAGTTTTAATTCACCTTTCTCCGCAATTGGCTCATCATATTGTGATATCTGGTAAGCTTTTGGCAAGTCAGGATAAAAATAATGCTTACGATCAAATTTTGATAGTTGTCGGATGCTACAACCAAGTGCTTTACCAATCAATACTGTCCATTCGATTGCTTTTTTGTTTGGTACAGGTAGTGTCCCAGGGTGACCAAGACAGATAGGGCATATATTAACGTTAGGCTCGGCAAAGTCTGGGTCGTTTTTGCAACTACAAAACATCTTGCTCTTGGTTTTGAGCTCGACATGGACTTCCATTCCAATAATTGGTGTGTAGTTTGGCATAGTAATATGAAGATTAGAAGATTGAAAGATTAGAAGATTAACAAATGTACGAAATATTTTAATCATTGATTACACTGACAAGAATGGATTTAGACTGATAGAGTGAATTAAATTGGTTTAATTCCCCGATGTTCTGCATTGGAAAGGTGAATTCGAACAATGATTTACCAAAAGCTTTCTGCCAATACCTCGGGGCTCTCCTCCAAGGGCGGACAGGTGTCCCGAGGATGGCGCAATTCATTTGGATTAAGTTTAACTAACGTTTATTCTTATAATCTTTTAGCCTTAATATGAGTAGTTGGATTATAACAGTATGTATTGAATTTGAAAAGATCCCGATTGAATCGAGATCTATTCATAATTAATTGGTCGATACTTAGCTCTGAGGAGCAACCGGAGGAGCCATGGGGGTTGCCATGGCAATTGGTGTTTTTTTGAGCTCAATATATAGAATGGTCATTGCACCAACAGAGAGCGGTGTAAAGAGTAGGCTGACAGAAGTTTCAATTAGAGAAACAATCGCAATGCTTATTGTGGTTTGTGGAATGAAAGCAAGTATCAAACCAACTAACCATTGTACAATTGACATAAGAATAGCAAATACAATTGCTGGTGCAATCAAGCGCCATAGCACACCAAACCAACGTCCACTTACTAGTGATTTGCTATATTTCATTGATTCTACTGCTTTTTTGTTGTCGATTGCAATTGCATAAGTTGTAAATGCAAACCAGACAGCAAATATGATACCAGGAATTATAAGTAAAAGCATCCCACCCATAACAGCAAGACCTGTTAGGATAGAGGCACCAATTAGGGTAAGAATAAAACCAGTAGTCTTAGTCAAACCTGCTTTGATTCCGTCTGCAGGTTGTCCAATATATGTGGCACCCACAGCTCTTACAAAAGCCAAGGAAAACCAGATACCAAGTACAGCAGATATGATAGCCAAAACGAAAAATAATATAATCATACCAGCTCCAGTTTGCATACTAATTTGTCCAGAAACAGTAGTTGGCATAAAGAGAAGTGTTGGTAATGTCACCAAAAGTGTAGGGATCAGTAATAGGGCTGTATATTTGATGAACAAAACAGCATTTTTCTTATATAAGTCTATTGTTGCGGAAATAATATTTCCAGCTTTTATTAACATAAGTATTATGTTAGATGTAAATTAATGGTAAATTAAAATCGACCTTGATTAGGTCAATTATAACATTTATAGCGCAGAAATACAAAGGATTGTGGATAGAATAGACTTAGTGTAGATGTTTTTGTACTTCTTGCCAAACTTGTATATGAATTTCTTCAATGGTTAGGTTTGCATTAATTGGCAACCATCCATATTCCTCTCCTAATTTTGCATGAACTTGTTTTACTGTGTTTAGAAGTTCTTCGTCTGTCTCATGCTTGTGATTTTCTTCGGTTGCTTCACGGAATCTATTTCCAGAAAAAAGAAATGCCAGATCTTCTTTTAACAAGTGAGAGTTTATTAGTTTCAAAAAATCTTCACCTACTCCAGCTCCTACTCCCCAGGCTATCCCAGTACCAGTATAATCTTCAGCAATTATATTGATACCCTGTTCTAATTTTTCTTGCAATATTGGTTCGTATTGGGTGCGATTCAATGCTTGAATAATCTGTGCCTCGCGTGGTGAAAGTTCATAAGGATTACCAGAGCGGAGATAATCAGACAAAATAGGGCCAGTTGGTTCGAGTGAGTATATGGCATATTTCAAATATTCTGCTTTTTCTCCTTGTTCTCTAATTTTTTTTACCAAAAGTTCAGCTTGAGTTGTCTTGCCAAGGTTATTTATACCATATAAAACTATCATTTTTCCGCGAGTTCGGAGTTCTTGGTTCGGAGTTCTTGGTTCGGAGTTCATAATTTTTGACTATGATTTTAAATATTTTCTATAATTATAGAGAAGTTTGAGAGTAGACTCTAAAAGTCCATCAGTTATTGTAAATTCGTTTTTGTTAATAAGTCGTATATCTTTAGTAATAATAATTTGAGTCTCTAGCTCTGTGGCTGATCCATAAGCAATATTTATGAAGTAGGCATTTTCTTTTGTATTTCTACGGGCATAACCTTCTGCTATATTGGAAGCAATAGAAACGGAAGATCTCCTCATTTGACTTGTTAGTCCAAATTTTTCTTCTGTGGGGAAAAGAGAAGTAATTCTGTAAATTTCTTTATTAAGTTCAATTGATTTTTGCCAGACAATTAAATCTTTGTATGTTTGCATAAGTTTTTTCGAACACTGAACTAAGAACCCAGAACTCTTTTATATGTTACAAAAGAAAATTTGTCATGATCCTCTCGTTCAGTTTCTTTCCAAATAGTTTTATCAATCGTGGGGAACCAGGCATCACAGCCAATAGTTTCTTGTTTTACATGCGTGATGTAGAGAGTATCACACAGGCTGATTGTTTGTTTGTAAATACTAGCACCACCAATAAAAAATACATCTTCATCTTTTAGTGATTCGAGTGCTTCTTCAATACTATGAAAGACCGACACACCTTCGGGAGCTTTGAAATTTTTGTCAAAAGTTAAAATGACATTTTTTCTGTTTGGTAATGGCTTGCCAAGATATCCCAAAATAGATTCAAACGTGGCTTGGCCCATAATTACAGTTTTTCCACTTGTAACTTCTTGAAAATGTTTAAGATCCTCTGGAAGATGCCAGGGGAGTTTGTTATTTTTTCCAATGCAATTGTCTTGTCCTATTGCGACGATTATTGCGATCATACTGCAATCTCAAATTTTATTCTCGGATAACTTTCATAACCAATTATTTTTGAATCAGTATATTGCCAATCAAAAATGGATGTAAAATTTTCAGTTTCTATTTTTGGTAAGGAATATTTGTTTGGGTCGCGAGTGAGTTGTTCTTTGGCGCCCTCGACATGATTCGAGTAGATATGTGTGTCTGCCAAAAAACCCACCAACCTACCTTCTTTTAGTCTGGTCTCTTTTGCTAGCAAGTGAAGGAGTAGGGCATAGCTGGCAATATTGAAAGGTAGCCCCAACATTGAGTCAACTGACCTCTGGTTCCAGAGCAGATTTAGTTGTCCATCAATAACAGTTACTTGAAAGGAATAATGGCAAGGGGGTAGGGCCATTTCATTTATTTTTGTTGGATTCCAGGCAGACACTATCATCCTCCTGTCAGTTGGTTTGGTTTTTAGCATGTCTACCAAATTTTTTAACTGATCAATACCTTGTCCTGAGTAGTCTGAGTCATAATTTTGATAATCAGCATTGAAGTGTCGCCACTGAAAACCATAGATTGGTCCCAAATCACGTTCATCCATCATTTTTTTCTTTGTTTCTTCGTCATGTCCGTAAGGAACTTTTTTGGGACTGCACCATTCATCCCAGATATGATTATTTCGCTCTTTCAGCCACTCTTTGTCAGTTAGTCCTTTGATAAAAAATTCCAATTCTGATGCCACGAGTCTAAAAGGTGTTTTTTTGGTGGTGAGTAGTGGAAAGCCCAATGACATATCATGCTCAAACATTACGCCGGCAACAGCAATATTGCCAGTACCAGTCCGATCATCTTTTTTTGTGCCATTTTCTAGAATATGCTTGATAATATTCAAGTATGATTGCATAAGTTTGATTATTAATTATTTTTTAAAAATTAACCAGTACTACCAAAACCTCCTCGATCATCACTCTCCATATTGTCTACCTCATTCCAGTCTGCTGTATCAATATGCACAAATATACCCTGAGCTAGACGTTCTCCTTTTTCTATCTGAACTGCGGAGTCTGTAAGATTTTGGATTAGTAAATGTATTTCATCTCCTTCGCCACAATAGTCCTGATCTATTACTCCAATACCATTTCTCATGTTCAACCCTTTTTTCTTAGCAGAGCTGGATCTGGCTGCGATTACTAGTGCATATCCGGGAGGAGTTTCAATTATTAAGTTGGTTGGTAGCATTTTGAAGCCGTGAGATTCTATAGTGGTTTCTTTTCGAGTATAAAAATCAAAGGCCACAGAACCTTTGGTCTGGTATTCGGGAAGGGGGAGTGATTTGTCAATTCTTTTTATCTTAACTTGCATATTTGTTTACTAAATCATCCAATTGTTTATATAGATCCTCATAATTTCCGTTATTATCTACTTTTTCGTTGGCATGAGTAATTACTTCTAGAATGCTTTGCTCTGTAGATCTATTGTGATCCTCCAAAAATTGCTCGTAAGTCTTGGAAGTATCATCTGTATTTTCTCCACGCTGTACTAATCTTTCGTGGCGAGTTTTTGGATCTGCAAAAATTTCTACAAGAACAAAATTTGGCATTTGTTTCAGATGCTCAATATCTGCCATGCGTCTAATTCCGTCCACCATTATCAAATTTTTGTCTGCCTCACCCACATCGTGTGCCATCGTTTTTGCCATTATATCTTCTCCGTAGGTGCCACGCATAATCTCAGACATTTTTATCATGTTGTCACGAGAATGTTCTAGATAAAATCGGTCGAGTGCGTCCCTAAGCATAGTAGAAAAACGAAAAGTAGCAGCCCCATGCTTTTCTTCTAGATACTTGGCAGCAGTGCCTTTGCCACCTGCCATAAGACCAGTAAAGCCTAATATTATTTTATTATTGGTTGGCATATTGTTCTGTTTCTTCATTAAAATATTCTAAGGCTATCCCTACTTTTCTGAACATTTGTTCACTTTCTGCTCCTGCATGGTATCTTTTTTCGCAAACTACTCGGACTATTCCTGCATTGATAATCATCCTGGCACAAGTGGTGCAAGGGGTCATCTTGCAATATAAGATAGAATTTTTTATAGATACCCCAAGTTTTGCTGCTTGAACAATAGCATTCTGTTCGGCGTGGGTGGTTCTTACACAATGCTGTGATTCATGACCGTCTTCGTGACGGACCACTTTCATCTGATGTCCTATTTCATCACAGTGTGGCAATCCGGCAGCTGATCCTACATAACCTGTAACTAGGATTTGTTTATCTCGGGCAATTACACAGCCAGAGCGTCCACGATCACAAGTCGCACGTTTGGCTACAGCTCTTGTTACCTCCATAAAATATTCATCCCAACTAGGACGCTGGTGAGTTGATTCATTCATATTTTTTTGTTTAATTCTATCTCAGTGTAACAAATTATAGAATGTGGGGCAAGTAGATATTTTGAACAGATTTTCA
>JAHJGG010000090.1 GCA_018824545.1 Patescibacteria group bacterium
ACTTGTAGATACCATCTGGCTCTAAGCACCTTCGGTGCTGATAATGTTGATCCTGGCATAGTGATTACTTATGTTAGATTAAGGTTTACCATTGTAACCCTTAGTCTAGCAGATTGTAACCACTTAAGGTGAACTATACAGTCTTGACCATGTATATCTCGCATGATAGAGTAAATTATATTTTACTTAAATAAGCTTTTTTTCATGAAATTCAAACTAAAATCCTGTCTTCATCCTTCGGATTACGTCGGGCAAGCAAGTCTGCGGGTGTAAGAAAAAATTGTTATATGAAAAAGTTCAAACTAAAATCGGATTATAAGCCTGCTGGGGATCAAACAGAAGCGATAAAGTCGCTTGTTTTAGGTTTGAAAAAAGGTTTTGACAAACAAACTTTGCTAGGTGTTACTGGGTCTGGAAAAACTTTTACCATGGCTAATGTTATTGAACAAACTCAGATGCCAACACTTGTAATTGCGCACAACAAGACACTAGCAGCTCAGCTTTGTAATGAGTTTCGGGAATTTTTTCCAGAAAATGCAGTTGAATATTTTGTTAGCTATTACGATTATTACCAACCAGGGGCATATATGCCTGGGAGTGATACATATATAGAAAAAGAAGCTCAGATTAATGAAGAAATAGATCGGTTGCGTCATGCTTGTACACAGGCACTTCTTTCTCGAAATGATGTTATAATAGTAGCATCGGTTTCTTGTATTTATTCGCTTGGCTCACCAGTAGAATATGAGAAGGTTGTTTTACACTTTGAAAATGGACAAGAATTGGATCGCCGTGGAATGATGGAGAGATTGATTGAAATGCAATTTGAACGCACAAATTCAGATTTAAACCGTGGTAAGTTTAGAATGCGTGGTCAAGTTTTTGAAATTATGCCAGTAAATGAAGAAAGAATTTACAGATTTGAGATTAGTGACAAAATTGAAAGCATTGAAATAATAGATCCAGTTACTAGAAAAAATGTGGGCAGGGGCAGCTCGCGAGCTGCCCGTACAATTTCAGATGTTTGGATTTTTCCTGCAAAGCATTATGTTTTGAATCCAGATTCACGAGAAAAAGCATTTAAAGAAATTAAAAAAGATTTGAAAGAACGTTTAGAATATTTTGAGAATAAAGGAAAAGTTTTAGAATATGAAAGATTAAAGCGTAAAACTAATTATGATCTAGAAATGATAAAAAATGTTGGATATTGTAATGGAATTGAAAATTATTCACGGTACTTTGATGGTAGAGAACCGGGTGAGGTGGCGTTTACTTTACTTGATTATTTCAATTCATCCCGAGCGAAGTCGAGGGATCTTTCAAAAATGACATCGAGTACTTTAGCAACGTTGCATGTGACCCCCACAACACCATCTTCGAAAGATCCCTCCACTCGCCCTTCGGGCTCGGTCGGGATAAACAGACAATTTCTCACTATTATAGATGAGTCGCATGTTACAGTTCCACAAATAGGTGGGATGTATAATGGTGACAGGGCGAGAAAAGAGACATTGATTGAACACGGATTTAGACTACCTAGCGCAAAAGATAATCGTCCGCTCAAGTTTGATGAATTTGAAGCGAGTGTAGGACCAACTATATACACAACTGCAACACCAGGGGATTTTGAATTAAAGAAGTCGGAACAAGTAGTTGAACAGATTGTAAGGCCGACGGGACTAGTAGATCCGGAGGTTATAGTTAGGCCTGTTAGTCCTACGAAAAAAACGAAACCACGAAATTCTAAAAGCCAGATTGAGGATGTGATTGAGAGAATTCAGGGACGAATTGAGATGGGTGACCGTACATTGGTGACTACTTTGACAAAAAAAATGGCAGAAGATCTAACAGATTATTTGAAAGAGAAAAATATTAAAGTGCAGTATTTGCACAGCGATATCAAGACAATGCAGAGAATACAAGTCATAAATGATTTACGAATTGGCAAAACTGATGTCATAATTGGAGTAAATTTATTACGAGAAGGACTTGATATTCCAGAGGTTTCTTTTGTCGCAATTCTGGATGCTGATAAGGAAGGATTTTTACGTAGTGAAACTAGTTTAATTCAAACTATTGGAAGAGCAGCCAGAAATGTGAATGGTCAAGTCATTTTGTATGCAGACCATATTACCGGATCCATTGAGCGCGCTTTGAGAGAAACAGACCGACGTCGCAAAGTTCAGCTTGCTTATAACAAGGAACATGGCATTACACCAAAGACAATTGAAAAGAGCATTAAGAATATTTTGGAACAGTTCGGGATTGACACTGAAGCACTAAAGCACAAGAGCACTACAGCACGACAGACAAGAAGAACGCTGGATTTAGACTTAATTGGGGATGATAGGCCGATTGGGGAAATTATAAAAGATAAAGAGAGGAAAATGAGAGATGCGGCAAAGGATTTACAGTTTGAGTTGGCAGCGATTTTGAGAGATGAGGTTAAAGAGTTAAAAAAGCAAGAACATAAAATATAAATAATTAAATTGTAAAACATAATATAGTTGGGCTCTAGAATCTAACGCAACACTTTTGGCACGAAGTGCCAAATATGATACGTTGGACTTCTATGAATAAATATAAAAG
>JAHJGG010000091.1 GCA_018824545.1 Patescibacteria group bacterium
CATCATTGGATTATCTTTGTACATTTTTATCTCCTCTACTATCACAGTTTTTTCTCTTTCCATCTCTCGAGCATCAAATTTGGAGTCAAATAGCATGTCAGACAAGATATCCACAGCTGTTCTAGTGTAGTCTGCGTCTACTTTTATATAGTAGCCAGTATATTCTTTGCCAGTAAATGCATTATAATTTGCCCCAAGCCGATCAATCTCTCTAGTTAAAATCAAAGTACTTGATCGTTTCTTGGTGCCTTTGAACATTAGATGCTCTATGTAATGAGAAACACCTTGCATTTTTTCTGATTCATAGCGCGAACCTACTGGATACATTACCAAAACTGTCACAGACTTGGTATCAAGCTGTGGAATAAGACAAATATTGGCTTTGTTTTTGAGTTGGTAAGATTCGTGCATAACAATTTCTAATAACTAATAACTAATATCTAATAAAATTCCAAATTTTGATTAGAAAAAATAAAAAAAATTCAACAGTGTAGCAATTACCACTAATTTCCAGTTTCTAATTTCTCCCTCCTTTTTCATTTATCATTTCATTAGAAATTAGATATTAGAAATTTGTTATTTTTTAACAGCCATCTTTGCTCCTTTTTTCTTAATATACCAAACAGTAAAAGCAATACCTACCACAACCACAATTACCAAAGCGAGTAGGCTGTGAATTATCATGGAAACAATAATTGTGACTATAGATAATACCAGTGCTACTACGAATGTTGCCATACCTACCACAGAACGACTAATTTTGCCTGCAATTGGCAAAACATCAAGAAGTATTGAAAGTGGTCCAAATACACTATAGAGACCAAACCACATCATTAGAAATCCGACCAGACGGAGTAACCATGTGGAAGTCTTGTGTTCTCCTGACATCTGAGATACACCCTGCTCAAATGAGCCTACAGTAGCCCGGTACAATGTCTTGCCATCCTTGTCTACAAATGGCTTTATGTTCTGTCCATCAAGTTTTCCAAAAACCGTAACATCTACTCCGGATCGAGATACATTGTATGTAACTCTCATGTCACCAATAGTTGGGCTGGTAGGCGAAAATCCAAAATAAATATACTCACCAGATAATTTTGCATTATATGGTAATGTCTCAAGCATTTCTTCTGAAAGAGTGATGGCATCTGATCCTGGCATGCCGAGAGATGAAGAATCTACTGATAGATTACCCACTTTAACATTTTTGGCAGTAATTGTACTTTCACTAATAGTTGAGGCTACATTGGAATGGCCTTCTGGAATTTTAAAATTTGATGAATTTGGGGCACTACTCACCCACTCTTTTACATAAGAATAAGTAGTTTTAGTTTCTTCTGATCCGCCAAGTTTTACCTCGGATTCACTTTCACTCTTTTCTACCCAAGCATAAACCTCTACTTTACGACGTAGCTCTAGATAATTGGATGATCTTAAATATTCATCACCAAGTAGGTCATCTGTCGTAAGACTACCACTGACAGCAACCAATGTATTATTTAATGAACTATCCACTTCAGCAGTGGCATTAATTGGCGTGGCATCATCAGCTACCTTGGACATGTCTACTCGTCCTTCATTCCAAAACAAAAGTCCAAACGACGCAAAAAATAGGATAATCCCTACTAGGATTCCCCCAAACGAGTTCCCGAGCCGTTTGCCCCAACCGGTACGGGTAACTTCCGTGTATTGATCTGGCATAGATTTATGTTAAAATTAATCTAATTACTCTAATTACTCTAAAAAATAACCAAAACCCAATTAACAAAACTATTTTTTACTTATTCCTTTTTCCTTTAACTTTATTATAAATAGAATTGAAAATTAAGTTGAGTTCTTTGGCTTCCTGCCAATAAATTCTAGCTTCTGTGACTAATTCAGGAACTGCCGTAGCTGTCATACGTAGAAAGTGTTTAGATTCTCTGGATTCTTTTTTGCAAATTCCTATTTTGTGTTTAAAATCAGCTGGGGATTCTGCATCATCTGCCTCAGAATAATTGGCACCAACACTTGTACCAGCACCAACTAGCTGAGGTATGATTCTTTTGGTGACATCATTTACAGGTATTTTTTTGGCGAATTTAATTATATCTTCTCCAAACTTAGCTGTTCTCTCTTCCAAATCCCAAATTTTCTCTTTATTATCTTTTTCGCTATTTATTTTTGTTTTTTGTTCATTATACATTTTTTAGAGTAATTAGGTTAATTAGAGTAATTAGGTTAATTTATACACCAAATACTCTTTTAACTCCCCAATACTTACTCTCTCCTGCTCCATCGTATCCCTATCCCTAACTGTCACCTTCTTGTCTTCCAAAGAATCAAAATCAACGGTCACACAATATGGAGTACCAATCTCATCTTGTCTGCGATAACGCTTTCCAATAGAACCAGTCTCGTCGTACTGAGTCATCCAAGTTCCACTCATATTATTTTGAATTTCTGTTGATAAACTTTGTAAAGGTTCTTTTTTGGATAATGGTAAAATAGCAACCTTAATCGGTGCCAAATCTTTGTGAAGTCGCAAAACTACTTCTGTATCATGCTTTGAGTCATCTCCTCGGGCTTCCATCTCTTCGTAAGCATCTATTAAAAATGCCAACATAGCTCTGTCAGCTCCGTCTGACGTCTCTATAATGTGTGGAGTAAACTTTTCATTTTTTTCAGCATCCAAATATTTTAATTCCTGCCCACTAAATTTCTCATGACGAGAAAGATCCCAATCTCCTCGATTGTGAACACCTGCAAGCTCTTTGAATCCCATACCAGGGTAATCATATTCAATATCAAGTGCTGCCTTGGCATAATGAGCAAGTTCATTACCCTCATGATCTCGAAAACGCAATTTTTCTGGTTTAATACCGAGATCCAGATACCATTTCATTCTAGCTTCTTTCCACATTTCAAAAGTTTTTTCTGAATTGTCAGGATGTATAAAATATTGCTGTTCCATCTGTTCGAACTCACGAGTGCGGAATATAAAGTGACCTGGAGTAATCTCATTACGAAATGCCTTCCCAATCTGAGCAACACCAAAAGGAATCTTCAGACGCATTGATTGTTGGATATTTAAAAAATTAACATAAATTCCTTGGCAAGTCTCTGGACGAAGATAAATTTCATTTCCTTCGCCTTCAACCACTCCCATTTGTGTTTTGAACATTAGGTTAAACTTGCGCATCTCAGTAAGCTCTCCACCACAGTCCGGACAGTTAATATTGATATCAGCATCTCCTGGACGAAAATCTGGTTTGATTCCTTTTGCTTCAAGCAGGTGATCTGCTCTCCAGCGTTTTTTGCATTCTTTACAATCTACCAATGGATCAGTAAATCCATCCACGTGTCCACTGGCCTCCCAAGTCTTTGGATGCATGAGAATTGAAGAGTCTAGTCCTACCACATCATTACGTTCCTGAACCATAGCTTTCCACCACGCCTTCTTAATATTATTTTTTAATTCAACACCAAGAGGACCGTAATCATAGCACGATGAAAGACCTCCATAAATTTCTGAAGATTGAAAAATAAAACCTCTTCGCTTTGCAAAACTTACGATTTTGTCGAGTGATTCTAACATATATTTGTAGATTAATTATAGCACAATTAATTTAATAACGCGAAGGATCCCGCCATTCGGCAGGATTGTTAACGACATAAATTCTGTTCGCCCTTCGGGCTCCATAATTTATGTCGTTAACAAAAAAAAGACTGCATTTAGTACAGTCCTGGGACCAGGCACCACAAGGGTACACGGCGATTCCACCCAGGTTCTCCCGATTTAATCAGGAACACCTCGATCTGCGACTGATCCGCGTATTAGATCCGCGTCAATCAGCGTTTTAAACCAACTCCCCGCTTGCCAAAAACGGATCTAGGCTGAACAATATAAACTATACTACTTTAATTTTTTACTGTCAACAACCAACGTCACTGGCCCATCATTCACCAACTCTACTTCCATTTCAGCACCAAAAACTCCTGTTTCTATTTTCAAGCCTGACTCTTTTAATTTACCAACGAAATAATTATATAATTTCTCTGCTTGTTCTGGTCTGGCAGAATCAGTAAAGCTTGGTCGTGTCCCCTTTCTACAATCACCATAAACTGTAAACTGTGAAACAACCAAAACACTTCCGCCAACCTCTTGAATATTACGTTCCATAAAGCTATCTCCCTCACCTTCAAACAAACGTAACTTCAATATTTTTTCAGCCAGCCAATTAGCGTCTTTTTCTACATCGGAATGAGTAACCCCAAGCAAAAGCAAAAAACCATGAGAAATACTCCCCACTGTCTCCTGCTCAACAACAACAACGGCTTTTTTAACTTTTTGCAAAATTATTCTCATAATTTCAGCCTACGGACGATCAACAGTATGGTGGTCTCACACCATTTAAATTAACTACCATCTCCATAAAGTAAATAATCCAAATCTGAAGTAGTTCTAAACCACCAATTAAACTTTCTAGCTGGATTTAATCTGTAAATAGTCAGACCATGTTCAGGACCGCTAGAACGGACCCAATTATCTTGATTCCACTCAGCGCAATCAAGTAACTCCATTGTTCCATCCCAATATTTTTGACTATTACCTCCATTTAAATTAGCGGCGTGATATGCAAAGGCAGTTATCTTGGCAACATCAAGACAATGTTCCCGGTCAGCCCACGGACCACTATCAGTGAAAGACCCCAATGAACTTGCAATATACCAAGGCATAGCCTTAATACCACTACTCCCCAATGATTGATCCTCAACTGCTACATCAATCATAGCATCACCAAATCTCTGGGCAGACTCAAGAACACGCGAATCTCCACTGTGATAATAGTATCTTTGCATGGCGTCTACAAACAAAGCTGACATCCACGGTGAAAACACCCAGTATGGATCGCCTTCTTTCCACCATCCTTCGTGTACCCACAACTGGTGCATCAGAGCTCCGTCATTTGGTGCCTGACCATATGAAGAATTTGAAGGTGGAGTATTTTGCAGATCAAAAAAATAATCAGCCATTTCTATAGACTTACTTGCATAAGTAGTATTTCCTGTAGCTTCATAAGCAGTGATGTATGCCAGCCAAGCAAAGGCTGAATGTCTTTCTGTCCACAGACCAGTAGTTCTTTCTGGATCCAGTACATAATTATAATCCCCTGCAGCAGAAGCAATCAAATCAAACTTATCTAACATGCCTTCATCACCTGTCAAAATCAAATCAGTCAACATACTCTCTCCGTAAGTGTACTTCAAATCTCCATATGGAGCCCAGCTAACCGGTTTCAGATCAAAATAACCATTATCATCTATATGCAAGGCATAAAAATAGGTCGCTCGATGAGAATCTTTTAGTGTCTCTACATTACCAGACCGTATATACACTGTATACATAGCCATTGCGCGATCAAACAACCACGGCTCATACTCTCCTTCGTTTAAATAATCAATATCATTATCTTCAGTCACCCTTGAGTCAACATCGTTATTCATTGTTTTAAAAAAATTCTGTCCATTATTAACAGCAGGGTCATCATTGGTTAAGCCATTATCATACCAATCAAAAGCGGTATGGGAGCCATAAGACACTGTTTTACTCTTGATCACACAATCCCCCAGCCAATCAGCAGGCAAAGTAACATAAACCATTGGTTCATAGACGCCTGATGATGCTGGATAATCCTCATCATTTACCAATACCCAATTATCTCTAACCGGCTTTACTGTTGCCACATTACTTGTTCGAGTGGCTCCCATCTCAATCGTGATATTAACTGGATTATAATTGACAAAGGTGTAATCAAACTGAATCAATGCTGATCTTATTGAAGAAAGATCTGATCCGACTGACATATCCCTCCAAGGCAAGAGCTCACGGACATACACTGGAATCTCATTACCTTGAGAATCTTTAACCCTAATCAACGATGAATCCGAAATAAATCCTTTGGGAAATGGAACACCGAAGCTAACGGTGGTTGGAACTCCTAACGAAAGCGATGCCTGTGGATTCATCGTTGCCACCATTGTATCAAATACTTTATTATCCACCACACAAGCTGTATCTGTAATGCAGTTGGAATCATCACAATCAACATTCCCGTCACCATCTTCATCTAAACCACCTGTGCATATCTCGTCTGGAATCGTAGTAGTATCTGAATTGTTCCCAAAATCACCCGTAAAACTGCCGGAGTTAGACGAACTGTCACTCTCATCAGTAGAATCATCAGTAGTATCACTCGAGTCTGTACCAATATTAACCGTAGTATCTGTAGAATCGCTATCGCTAGTAGCGTCGGTAGTGTCAGTATCATTTGTGGTATCTGTGGTATCTGTTGTATCTGTAACTACATCTGTAATCGAAGGGTAAGTTTCTGTGTTTTCAACCGTAATAATACGATCCCAGCGATAGCCTAAGTTCTTAAATTCTTCTGGATTAACAATATGTTCTTTAACTGTCTTAGAAGAATCATTAGGATCCGGTTCCAAACGATAAATTTTTGGATCTCCTGAATATTTGACTAATGAATAATTTGGATGACGATCTGTGTAATCAATAACTGACCCAGTTGAATATTTATCAAGCAAGCTGGAATCTACATCCTCTATCCACCCCCAGTCATAATTAAGCGCATTAAAAATACTTTTGCTTTCAATCCAATACTTTTCCTCTCCCAACAAAAGATACACTTTTGGATCATCAACCGTTTTGACTAAGGCACCATATTGGGGATCGTAATTTGGCCCCCAGGGCATAAAACCAAGCCCATCGTCTGCAATTGAATCCAAGATACTCTTTTTTACTGTTGACACATCTTTCCAAGAATCAAAATAACTAAAAAATACATCGGGCTTATTAAAAGACCTTTTGGCACACTGACTTGTAATATAATAAACTGCTGGCGAGTTAGTACTTTTATAAGCCTTTTGCGTTGTCAAAGAACATTCCGAAATAGCAAAAGAAGTAGACAAATCAAACCAAAAAGTGCCTCCCACCACCAAAACAAAAATGGCTAAAAATATTAATATTTTTGTCTTTTTTATATCCATAAAATACATTTTTTACTTTATACACTTATAGTATACATACCACAAAATAAAAAACAAGTTGTGTACAGAATAAATAGGAAATAGAAATAAAAAAACCGCAGGAAATATTTCTCACGGTTTTATTTTCAATTTTTTACAGATGCAGTCAAAACTCTCTGTAAGACTATTTTCATAATTAATAAACAATTGACTGTGCCATTGTTCTAACATCATTATCTGTTTCTGTAGAAGCAATTATTTCTATGTTGAATGAATTACTTCGCAATGTTTTTGGTAAATAATAATGTATTTGTGATTCTTTTTCCCCAGTCAAAAGCATCGTATCTGTCACGTATGTACGAAATATTTTACTATCTACAACTCTTTCTATTTCATCAATGGGATAATTAGACTTCTCAATAATTTGTTCATCTGGCATATCAAAAGAATTCACACACGACCAACAAAAAGGATTGGAATCTCTGTCCCCAGTCAAAGCAAAATCCAGTGAATAAATATTTATTAATGGATGTAAATTTGAATCAGCAAAAGAAATTGTATACTGTTCACCCACTTTGACAGAATCAGATATTCCTGATGCACTTATCTCTGGACTTCCCCATGCAGGATTGTAACAAAATGATATAAAAAATCCTCTGTTATCAAACAATGAATCAGTTTTTCCACTATAACTTGAATACGTCGCCCAATTACCCTCGAGATGCCTACAATCAGCCAAATCCAAATCTGACACATACATTTTATTTTTTTCAGCCAAAGCAAGGGACTCTTCGAGTTCACTGATTTGGGTAGTTAGAGCACCTATCTGTGATTCTGTCTGGAAAATTTCGTCACTGGATGAAATCTTTTGAATACCCAGCTCACTTTGTTGCCAAAAATAAACTGCTGTCGCACCGACCCCACCAGATACAAGTACTGCAACTATTATTCCAACTATCCAACCAATGTGTGACCCAGACGATCTAGATTTTTCAGTGAATTCTGTCCCCATATTTTTTATTTTATA
>JAHJGG010000092.1 GCA_018824545.1 Patescibacteria group bacterium
ACTTGTAGATACCATCTGGCTCTAAGCACCTTCGGTGCTGATAATGTTGATCCTGGCATAGTGATTACTTATGTTAGATTAAGGTTTACCATTGTAACCCTTAGTCTAGCAGATTGTAACCACTTAAGGTGAACTATACAGATCTATCATAAACTAAATTAATTCTATCCAATTCTATTTAATTCTCGCAAATTCTTCTTTCACTCTATATGATCTACTCGACTTTAGTCGAGGTTCGCAGGTCTTTATACCCCGAATTATCATGTTTTTTAGATTCTAAGACTCATTACGACCCCGGCTTATGCTGGTATATTATTTTTTTTTAGCGTGATGAGCTTACTTTAATCCAAATATATCTACGCCACTTTAGTGGCGGTGGATGGATCTTAATCCACAACTGTTCGTTTAAATGTTTTACCGAGCTATTCTGCAACCCCAGCTAAAGCTGGGTAGATTAGCGATTGATTTTAAATTCTTGTCAATTCTATCTAATTATATTTATGAATTTACCTCCCTTTTTCTACTATCTTTTTCACTTCGTGTGATATCTTCTTCTGATCAACGATCTCTTGGATTCCTGATTCCATATCTCGAATAATTATAGTTCCATCCTGTACTTCTTTTTGACCCAAAATTAATGTATGAGTCACACCATACTTATTAGCGATTTCCATCTGACTTTTTAGGGATGACTTGCCAAGATTGTGTCGTACCACATATCCCGACCTTCTCAAATCTTCTATAATACGCAAAGACTGTCTTCGTGCCTGATCACCCAAGTGAGCAAAAAATATCTTTGGTCCTGAAAGTATTTTTTCTTCTCCTTCTACATCCTTTTCTGTCTGACGGCGAAGCACGGACACGACTCTCTCCAGACCAACGGCAAAACCACAACCTGGAGTTGGTGGACCCCCCAGCTGTTCAACCAAACCATTGTAGCGTCCTCCTCCACACAGAGCATTTTGAGATTTTTCTTCGCCTTTCTGTTCTTCATAAATTTCAAACACTGTATCTGTGTAATAATCTAGACCTCTCACCAATGTAGAGTCTAGTACATAAGGAATGTTGATCTCATCCAAATACTCAAGTACGGTCATAAAAAAAGTTTTGGATGCGTCCGATAACCAATCAATAATTTGTGGAGCCTCTTCAATCACAGGCTGACAAGATTCTTGCTTACAATCAAGACAACGCATAGGATTTTTGTTGATCCTACGACGACAATCTTCACACAAATAACTTCTCTTGGAGCGCAAATACCCAACAAGCTCAATCACATAACGCTCTCTATCCTCTGCAGTACCAATGCTATTGATGTGAACAGTACACGCCACTCCCAAATCATTTAGAAAATTGTATGCCACTGAAATTAATTCTGCGTCTATGACTGGTTCGTGCACACCAATATTTTCGCACCCAAACTGATGAAGTTCACGAAATCTACCAGCTTGAGGGCGATCATGACGAAACATTGGCCCCCAATACCAGACTTTTACTGGCTGGGTAGTGGTGTGTAATCCATGACCAATATACGCTCGAACAACTGATGCGGTTGCCTCAGGACGAAGAGCCACCTTACTACCATCTCTATCTTCAAAAATATACATTTCTTTGTCAACTATATCAGTTCCCTTTCCAACAGAACGAACAAAAAGAGAAGCCTCTTCCAAAATTGGTGTCTCCATCCAATTATAGCCATATGCTTCACAAATCCCTTCTGCAGTATGATATGATTGCTTCCAATAATCCTGATCTTTTGGCATTATATCCTTAAAACCACGAAGTAGTGTTGGAGTCTTTATTAATTTATTCGCACGAGTTTCAGAAACTTTTTTTGTTTTTGGTTCTATTTTTTCTGATTTTGTCTTTTTAACAGGCTTTTGCTTTGCTGACTTTTTTTCTCCTGATGATTTTTTCATATTTTTTTATTTGGCATATAATTTTCATGTAACATATAACATGTAACATGTATCAATTTATGTAAAATGAATCTTTAATAAAGCTATATATTAAATGTCAGATGTTATATATTTTATGTTATATGTTTTATGTTACATGCTACATGCTTCAAAGCTCATAATCAGGAGCATTAAAAACTCCTATCCTGTTAAATGGAAAACCACGAAACCATGTGCGACCTACAATTTCACTTCCATCAATAGGTCCAAAACGTCGAGAATCAAAACTTGCTTCTCTATTATCCCCTAAAACATAAAACTGATTGTCTCCCAAAACAATATTATCGCTACCTACCGTCTGGTCTCCAATATCAAGATATCCTTCGTCAAGTACCATTCCCTGTGGATATTCTACATTATAAATTACAACTTTATTTTCTTCTACTTTTACCCTCTCACCTGGCAGACCTATTACACGCTTCAGATAAAAATCTTCTGGATTGGTAGGTGATCTAAATACTATCACCTCTCCCCTCTCTGGTTCACGGAATCTGTAGCTAATTTCATCAATAATCAAATACTCATGTTCATAAAAAGTATTTTCCATTGATTGACCTTTGACATAAAAAGGTTTGAAAAGAAAATAACGCACTAGACCAATAGTAATACCAGCAAGTAGTGCTACTTTGATAAGTTCCAAAAAAAAGATTCCAACGCTTTCAAAAAATCTGACTGCTCGACGTCTTTTTATCTTTTCTTCTTCAACTTCCTCTAATTCTTCTGGAATTATAGGCTCATTTTCCTTGTTTATTTCTTTTGTCATAAAGTCTTAATGAAATATCATCTTATCACAAATAAATGTCTTTTGCAAGATTGAACTTATTATAACCTAAATATTTTATTATAGCAAAATTTAGCTTAATTTATGATAATGAACTACTCTGAAGCAAGCTGACGGGGTATTAAAAGAAGTCTATTTGCAATAAGCTACATGTATTAAATCGCTTGTCCGCCTTTGGCGGAATAAAAACCCCGCAGTCTGTTTGACTGCGGGTAAACCTCCTATCCAACTACACCTTAATATACGAATCCTTTTCCGGATCAAAGCGCTTGACCAACACTTCCACTTCCCACTCATTGGGAATAAAAGGTTTGACTGCCTCTGTCAGAAATTTGGCCAATTTATCTCGAATTTCTTTGGTCCTGTCAGGGGTATCAAATAGCCCTTCGACCAAAATCACCAGAGTGGTGTCTGGCAATAAAGAACCAATATCAAATGAAACCGAGATCAAACGTTCTGAATCCACCCTCGGGATTTGAGTATCAATGCAAGCTTTTTTCAAGCGATTCCCCAAATTCTTCAAGTACCTTTGGTCTTTTATATATGCATACCTAAAAAATTTTACAATATCATCCTCTTCTCGTATCTGTCTCCAATCCGCCTTTTGCATTTCACTAGGCCAATTGAGAACTCGTATGATTGGCATGATTGCCCTCCTATATAGTTGATTATTTGGTATAACGCATTTATTTAAGCAGATTTGGAGTATTTTGTCAATAAAAAAAACACAGAAAAATGTGTTTACTTGGCGCAACCCGAAGGGCGAAGACATGTGGGCGATCGAGGAATTGAACCTCGGACCTCCCCGCTGTACAGCGGGGCGCTCTGTGCATTATGACTTAGTTTTAAATCTCTCAACAAAAAAATCCACATAATCAATGGATAACTTTCTCTTCATCTTTTTTAATTTATATTCAACTTGTCTAACTTCTTTTATTGACCCAAGCTTCCATGTTTGAACAATGTGCCAAGGACCTTTATTCCTAGTTGCTTTGGTTACACCCCTATTGTGTTCTAATATACGAACATCGACATCCACTGTTGAACCAAGGTATCGATGATTACCATCAAAATTTTCGAGTAAATACAGATAGCACATGTGGGCGATCGAGGAATTGAACCTCGGACCTCTACATTATCAGTGTAGCGCTCTAACCATCTGAGCTAATCGCCCTCGTATTTAAAATTTGATATTTGAATTTGTTTAGGATTTAGAATTTAGGTTTTAAACACCGTGGACCCAAGAGGAGTTGAACCTCTGACCTCCACAATGTCAATGTGGCGCTCTAACCAACTGAGCTATGAGTCCATTGAATCATTCTACGAAGATAAGGATATAGCAAAATAAATAATTTGTCAACAGAAAACAAAACTCTCCCGACTAATTCGGAAGAGTTTTTATATTTTTGTTCAATAGACTGGTCTCAAAAGCCTTCTTTCCCTATCACACCTTCTTTTGCCTTCTCAACCCTTCTAACTAGATGTTCAAATCATCTACTGCACTAGTATCTACATCATCCATGCTTACTGCAGGAGCAGAAGGAGCACTGTAAGCTCCAGGAGCAGTTGAAGGACGAGGACCACGACCACCTTCAGGCTCGTTGATCTTCAAGTTAACGCGAGCGTTATTCTTGGCACCAACAATCTTAAGTAGTGTGCGTAGAGATCTGGCAGTTTGACCTTGGCGACCAATGACATAACCCATATCAGCTTGGTTGATATCCAAGGTAATAAGTACGCCACGCTCGTCAACGGTTCTTTCTGTCTTGACGTCGTCTGGATTATTTACAATCGCTTTGACAACCATCTCGATAAACTTTTGATCTTCTTCCATAAATCTTCAAATCAAATTTCTTTTCTTATTAATCATCGAACTGTCGACAATTTCCCAACTAGGTTAGGACCAGTTCAGAGTGGGTATATTGTAGCATGGTTTAGTGAATATGTCAACTATAAAATTCAAGGTAAAAAACCGCTTTTTCCACAGGGTGATGTGACAGATAACATGTGACAGATAACAAATATCAGATAACAGATAACAGACAGCATGTAACATAAAACAAAACCCGACCGCTAGGTCGGGTTTTCTTATTTCTTAAGCCTTACACCTTATTCCTCTTTCTTCTCTTCTTTTGGTGCTTCCTCAACAGCTACTTCTTCCTTAACCTCTGTATCACCTGTGGTTTCCAATTTCTCATTTCCAGTTTCTTCTTTAACCTTCTCCTCAACAGGAGTAGCTGAATCCTCTATTACTTTTTCATCCACTGGCTCTGGATCACCTGCAGTTTCCAATTTCTCATTTCCAGTTTCTTCATCTTTTGGTTCTTCAGCTGGAGTTTCTTCAATAGGAGTTTCTGCCTTTACCTTAGCATCTTCTGCCTTGGTTTTGGCATCTGCTACTTCGGCTTTCTTGCCATCCAGTTTAGCACTTCGTTTTTTACTGATAGCGACAGACTTTTGCTTCTTACCAGTAATTACTCCGGCATTAATAAGCAAATTGTTTACAGTTTCAGATGGCTGTGCGCCAACTGACAACCAGTGCTTAATTTTATCTTCTTTCAAATTTACAATCTTTGTATCTTTTGTAGGATCATACTGACCCAAAATCTCCAAGCTACCAGCCTGAGTATTTTTGTGTTTTTCAGAAACAATCAAACGATAAGAAGGTGATTTTTTCTTGCCAATTCTTTGTAGACGTATCATTAACATAACTTTTAGATTTTAGTTGATTAGGTGTTCCGCCCAAGGCGGATCCGCCTTGGGCGGATAGATTTTAGCTATTTTGAGAGCGAATAGACCAAAATCCAGGTGACGAATTTGTGGGCGTTAGTATAGCGAAAGCCTGATAATTTGTCAAGAAGAAGAGCACTATATATTTCCCATATCTGTTTTCTCTAATAAATGCGGTTATGACCTACTTACTTTCTCCTAGCTTCACACTAACTAGCCTACTAATTCCATCATTCCCCATAGTAACACCGTACAAAGCATCTGAAGCATGCATAGTAGCACGATTGTGAGAAACTACGATAAATTGAGATTGAATTGCTAGCTCATCTAAAATTTTGGTAAAACGAATAGAATTGGCCTCATCCAAAGCAGCCTCGACCTCGTCCAATACCACAAATGGCGAAGGATTGATAGACAAAATTGCGCATAGTAGTGCCAAAGATGTTAATGTTCTTTCTCCACCTGACAGAGTTTGTAGATGCTTGATCTTCTTTCCTGGAGGATTGGCGATAACGTCTATGCCAGTCAAAATCTTTTTTCCTTTCTTTTTCTTTTTTTGTGTTTCTTCAATTTCTTCTCCACCAGATGATGAATGATAAATGATAGATGATATATCTTCTTCTTTATTATCACTTATCATTTTATCATCTATCATTTCTTCGTCATATACTTCAATTAAATCTGCCTTTCCACCATCAAATAATACTTTGAAATATCTTGAAAATTCTTTTCGAATTTTTTTGAATGCAATATCGCGAGTTTTTTTCATTACATCATCGAGCTCTATAATTAATTTTTCTAGATCAATCATTGCCTTACCCAGATCATCAAGATTATTTACCAAATCGTCATGTCTTGCTCTGGTTTCTTCGTATTCACTTACCACTTCTTCATCAATACCACCGATAAGAGAAAGAGTATATTTTAATTTTTGTATATCAACCTGTGCCTGCTCCAATTGACTAGCATCCAAATCTGTCTGCCCCCTACCCAAAACAGATTCTATGGTAGTATGCATTTCCTGATACACTTCTTGCATTAGATCTTCTTGCTTTGTTTCAAATTTAACAAGCTCCATTCTATTTTGATTTTTTTCTTCTACTGAACTGTTTAATTTTGCTTGCGCATCCTGCATTGTCTGTTGTAGAGTAAAAATACGTTGTTTTTTTAATTCCTCATCCTGATTAAACTTTTCCAATTTTGTCTGAATCTTTTCTGCTTCTCCCTCAACTATTAACAGCTGATTATCAAGTTCTTCTTTTTGAATATTTAATTCTTTCATTACAGAGTCATACTCATCTGGACTCATCGTGTGAAGTGACAATTCTTGTTCTAAAGAAGCCAGCTCCTTATCTCTCCCTTGTTTTTTTACCTCCAAAAGCTCTCGTCTGCCATTGGCTACTTGCAGTTCAGTGGAGAGTAGTCGTACAATCCCCTGTTGCTTTTCATACATCACCTCCATAGCATCCAGCTCTTTTTGAAGAGCCTCTGATTTTTCTTCCAAATCCAAACTATTGCCCTGCAAAATATGAGGTGAACTTCCTTGTGAAAAACTAAGACCATTTCTCCGTTCTCGAGAACGATATCCACCTTTCATACTACCGCTACGTTCAAAAACATCACCCTCCAATGTTACCATTCGAACTTTTCCAATACCGATTTGTCTGGCAATATCAATATTTTCTACTATTATAGTATTACCAAATATATATGAAAAAATACCTTCAAACTTTTCGTCGTACTGAACCAGCTCAGTTGCTAACCCCAAGACACCCTTATATTCTGTAATAGCTGTGACATCTCGAGAAACCACTCTTGGTCGAATTTTGGTAATAGGCAAAAAGGTAGCAATACCAAGTCTCTCTTGCCTCAGATATTCTATACACTGACCAGCAGACTGCTCATCTCGTACAACAATAGAAGAAATGTGTGAACCCGCTGCCACATCCATTGCCAGCTGATATCGACTATCTACTTTGCCAAGTTGTGCTACTGCACCATAAACATGACCAAACTTATGGCGTTCTTCCAAAATTGCCTGGACAGCTTTCATGCCTGTCATCTGGAAAAAACTCTGCTCACTTTTTGTCTGTGTCAGCTGTTGATTCAAATTGGATATCTGACCTCTCAGTTCTGTGCGTTTTATAGAGTTTTCTTCCAATTTTTTATTTTCTAGCTTTAAATTATTTTCCAATTTTTCTAGACCCAAGACAGCTGAATCAAAATCTTTGGTAGAATTATCATGTTCTTTTTTTAGCTCATCAATCTTACCTTCGAGCCACCCGACATTTTGCTTACCAACTTTGGAATATTCTGCCTGCATCTTTCCTGAGAGTACTGCTTTTTCTCTTTCCAAATTATTTTTCTTTTCCACGACAACCCTATATTCCCTTTGTAAAACATCAAAAGCTTCTTGTCTTGACTCTTCCCGTGCCAAACCAGCCAGCTCTTCTTGCAAAGTAGTAAGATTAGAATTTAATTTTGTATAGTCTTCTTCAATTTTGTCCAATTCTCCTTGTAACCCATCAATCTTCACCTGATTAAAATTAAAAAGTGTTGCATAATATTGTTCTTGCAATTCTCTAAGAGATAGTTCTACCTCTTGTCGTTTTTCTAGCTTTTTAACTTGGCGGGAGAGTGACTTCAAACGTGGAGAAATTTCATTTAGTACCATTTCTCCCTGCTCAACATTTTCTCGGGTCCTACCCAATTTCAAAGATGCTTGATGGCGCTTGATCTGGAATTCTTTGATACCAGACGCTTCGTCAAAAAAATCTTTACGTTCGGCATGAGACTGGAGTAACATCTGATCAATAGTACCCTGACCCACCACACTGTATGATCCATGACCAAACTGAGCCTGAGCCAATAATATCTGCAGATCAAGTAGTCTTACTTTTTTTCCATTTATCAAATATTCACTATCTCCTGTACGATATAATCTGCGAGTTATAACAAGTTCATCATATTCAATAGGTGCTCGGTGATCTTTATTATCAAGAACAAGAGTAACACTAGCCATACCCATCTGGCCTTTGGCATCAGTTCCAGAAAAAATTACATCCTCACTTTTTTTGGCACGAATCTGGCTCATCCTCTGTTCCCCCATTACCCAGAGAATTGCATCAGACACATTGCTCTTTCCACTACCATTTGGCCCTACCACAGAAGTAATACTATACCTATTCCCAATACGCCCCTGAAAATCCAAAACAGTCTTTTGGGCAAAAGACTTAAAACCGTTAATTTCAATAGACTTTAGGTGCATACAAATTTATCTCGAGTGAGGTCTCAAGACCGAATCGAGAGATCTTTCAAAACCTACATCTAGGACTTAAGTAACGACGTCAATAATACACTCAAGGTTAGTTTCGAAAGATCTCTCACTTCGTTCGAGATTGTTATATTAACCGTTAATTTCAATAGACTTTAGGTGCATACAAATTTATCTCGAGTGAGGTCTCAAGACCGAATCGAGAGATCTTTCAAAACCTACATCTAGGACTTAAGTAACGACGTCAATAATACACTCAACGTTAGTTTCGAAAGATCTCTCACTTCGTTCGAGATTGTTATATTAACCGTTAATTTCAATAGACTTTAGGTGCATACAAATTTATCTCGAGTGAGGTCTCAAGACCGAATCGAGAGATC
>JAHJGG010000093.1 GCA_018824545.1 Patescibacteria group bacterium
GACACTGTATCGTCTCTGTCCAGTGCATTGGAGCAGATAGAGCGACTTATTGGCCTGCCTGTAGAACATGCATGGATAGGTATGGGAGGAGTAGATATTATTTCACAAATTAGCAAAGGAGTCGTGGCTGTCGCCAAGTCAGACGGTGAGATAGCAGAAGAGGATGTAGAAAGGGCTGTAGAGGCTGCCAGAAGTATTGCTCCGCCTATAAATTACGAAATGATGCATTTAGTGCCAAGAGGATATTCTGTAGATGGACAAACTGGAATAAAAGATCCAGCAGGCATGACAGGAATAAGGCTCGAGGTTGAGACGCAGATAATACATGGGCTTACAAGCCACATAAAAAATTTTACAAAAGCAGTTTATCGAGCAGGAATTGATATCGATGACCTAGTTTTGTCTATTTTGGCAGCAGGTGATGCTGTCACTACTCAGCGCCAAAAAGAGCTAGGCACTACAGTCGTCAATATTGGCAGTAATATGACGAGCATGGTGGTGTATGAAGAAGGGGATATTATTCATGTGGCTACTCTGCCAATTGGATCGGGCCACGTGACCAATGATTTGGCAATCGGACTCAAGACTTCTATTGATGTTGCTGAGCAGGTAAAATTAAATTTTGGAGATTGTCTGCCAAGTAATTATTCTTCTAGAGACAAAATTGATCTGGCTCGTCTCGGAGCAGAGGAGTCTGAGATGGTAAATAAAAAATTTATTGCAGAAATTATAGAAGCAAGAATGAGTGAAATTTTTGAAAAAGTTAATCAAGAACTTACCAATATTAATCGTGCAGGATTGTTGCCAGCAGGAATAGTATATACAGGTGGAGGAGCAAAAGTAGAGGGAGTAATAAATTTGTCCAAAGAGATTTTGGATCTGCCAGCGTCATTGGGTTATCCAGTTGATATTCTCAGCTCTACTGAAAAAATAAATGACTTATCTTTTACTACTGCTATTGGACTAGTAAAATGGGGAGCGAGACTCCAGCCTTCAATAAAAAGAAGCGGAGGAAAGGGTAATGGTTTTTTCTCCAAAGCTGTTGGCGGAACAAAGAGGCTCTTAAGGTCGCTGATACCGTAGTGGGGATATTGCTAAATTGTTATATTGTTACATTGCTGTGATTAGGTATTTAGTTGATGTCGTGTTCAAGTGCTTATGTGCTCAGGTGATAAAGTGCTGTCGTGCTCAGGTGATAGAGTGCTCGTGTGCTGTCGTGCTGTTGTGCTCAGGTGATCCGGTGTCGCAGTTATACACATAGAGTGCAGGTAATATTTGACTAGGGTTTTTAAAAAAGGTAAACTATATACACATATACATTCATTGAACAACAAACTTGTTCAAATAGAAAATTATAATTTTGCATTTCTAATTTGATTTATGCCTCAAGTAAAACCAGACATTGAAACTTTTGCAAAAATAAAAGTAATCGGAGTTGGTGGCTCTGGTGGTTCTGCTGTTGACCGCATGGTTCGGAGTAATATCCGAGGTGTAGAATTTGTTGTCATGAATACAGATGTTCAGGCACTGCATCATAATAGCGCCCCAAAAAAACTTCACATTGGAAAAACTGTAACGCGTGGACTCGGAGCTGGAATGGATCCTGATTTGGGCAAGCGCAGTGCAGAAGAAGCACAAAATGAAATTAGAGAATTTTTGAAAGATACAGACATGGTTTTTGTTACTTGTGGTTTGGGTGGTGGAACTGGTTCTGGAGCTAGTCCAGTTATTGCAGAGATTGCGCGTGATATGGGAGCACTGACTGTGGCAGTTGTTACAAGACCTTTTGGTTTTGAAGGACCACAGCGAACGAGTATTGCAGACGAATCATACAATGAATTAGCAAGGTGTGTGGATACAATTATTACGATTCCAAATGATCGAGTTTTGCAAATTATTGACAAACAAACATCACTCATAGATTCATTCAAAATTGTAGATGATGTTTTGCGCCAGGGTGTGCAGGGAATTTCAGAATTGATTACAGTGCCAGGACTTATCAACGTAGACTTTGCTGATGTAAAATCTATTATGGCAAATACTGGTTCTGCTCTTATGGGTATTGGTACTGGCAAGGGCGACAATAGAGCATCAGAAGCTGCCAAGTCAGCTATATCAAGTCCGCTTTTGGAGCTATCAATTGACGGAGCACGTGGTATTTTATTTACTATCACTGGAGGAGCGAATTTGGGAATGCAAGAAGTAGCAGAAGCTGCAAAGATTATTACCAATTCCGCAGATGATAATGCCAAAATTATATTTGGTGCAGTCATTGATGAGACAATGAAAGACGATATTAGAATCACAGTGATTGCCACAGGTTTTGAAGACAGAGATCGTGTTGTACCACAACAAAAAAAGTCAGACGATGATAATAGAACTCTCTTTGGTGGTAAGCGACCGTTTTATTCTAGTGGTAATTTCAAAAAGAAAAAGTCAGATTTTGATGATATAGAAAAGTTGGATGTAGAAGAATTAGAAGAAGACCGTCCAATTTTTGAGAGAAAATCTGTTTTTTCCTCAACAGAGGAAGATGATCGTCCATTCAAAAAACATGTTGTTCCAATAAATAAAGAAGATGACATAGAAATTCCTGCATTTATTAGAAAGAAAATGAAAGGGAATTAGAAGTTGTCAGTTTTTTATAAAAAATTACTCATTGATTACACTGACAAGAATGGATTTAGACTGACACAAGTGAATTAAATTGGTTTAATTCCCCGATGCTCTGCATCGGAAAGGTGAATTCGAACAATGATTTACCAAAAGCTTTCTGCTAATACATCGGGGCTCTCCTCCAAGGGCGGACAGGTGTCCCGAGGATGGCGCAATTAATTTGGATTAAGTTTAACTAATTTTTATTAAAATAAAATTCAC
>JAHJGG010000094.1 GCA_018824545.1 Patescibacteria group bacterium
CCTCCATCAATATGCGGTTCAAAATCTGGTCTATTTTTTCCACGCAACAACATTGCAACCTCTGTAGCTACTCTGCCTGGTGCCCTACCTGTGGCATCAACTGTAATTTTTTGTCTTTTGGTTTCTAATGTCATATATCAGTCTAAATCATTTTTGGTTCTGTTTAAATCAATATTATACGAATTCAATTACACCCATCTCAGCACAATCATTTGCTCTAGGTCCAAGTTTGGTAATACGCGTATATCCACCTGGTCGTTCTTTATATTTTGGGCCATATTCATCCATCAATTTTCTTACTGCCTCATCAGTATACAAAACTTTTATCAAATTTCTACGATCTGCCAAAGTACCTACCACAGCCTTAGTTACAAGTGGTTCAATAAAAATACGCAATTCCTTGGCTTTGGCTAGAGTTGTTTCGATTTTACCATGCAAAATCAAACTATCCGCCAGATTACGCAAAAGCGCCTCACGTTGTCTTTTCACCCTTCCTAGACTGCGATTTTTCTTTCGGTGTCTCATAAATAATAATTTATTCTTCTTTTGTATCTTCCTCTTTTTCCTTTTTTTCTATTTTTTCTTCTTTTTCCTCCAAAACCTCTTCTTTCTCAGCTTCATCTTCAGCAGACTTTACGCTCTCAATTTCACTAGGAGTCAAATCTGCTTCTACATGTAAGACAGAATCTGGACTTTCGCCAGCAGATGAATCCAAGATCAACGCAAAGTGATCCATCAAAATCTTGGTAGATTGAGAAACAGCTTCTTTTGGAGTAATTGTGCCATTGGTTTCTATATTTACAGTTAGCTTTTCATAATCAGTAATGTCACCTACACGTGTCAGCTCTACATCGTAGCCAACATTGCGAATAGGAGTATATAGAGAATCAATTGCAATAGTTCCAAGAGGTAAACCTTTTGTATCTTTTTCTGCTACAGGAACATACCCACTGCCTTTTCCAACAATTACTTCCATATTTATTTCTCTATCCTCTGTTACTGTCATTAATTTTAAATCTGGATTTATAATTTCTACATCAGAATTTTTATCAAAATCAGCTGGTGTTAATTCTCCTTTTCCTTTTTTTGACAAATTAAGTGTAACTGGCCCATCACCGTGTACCTTGATTGCCATCTGTTTAAAATTTAAAATAATTTCTACAACATCTTCTAGAACTCCGTCTATTGCTGCAAATTCATGCTGTACACCTTCAATTCGAATTGATTCTACTGCTGCACCAGGCAAAGATGACAACAATACTCTACGAAGTGCATTACCCAAAGTGGTGCCGTAGCTTTGTTGGCAAGGTGTAATCAAAATCTTTCCACTATTTGAATCATTACCCTCAAAAAATTCTATTGTATTTGGTAATTGTATATGTTCCATATTATATTTTTATGGAGATTACCTCCTTAGTAAAAAAGTTACTTATTTTATCTAGCTGAGTAGTATTCAATAATAAGTTTAACATCAAATGCCTGGTCAAAATCCCTGTCACTTGGAAGACCGAGTATTGTACCAGATTTTTTGGCTGGATCAACACGAAGCCAAGATGGCATTTCTTTTGCCTGCAATTTTTCTTCAATATTTTCAAAAATTACTTTCTTTTGTTTATTTAGCTTTAGTGCTACTACATCACCTACTTTTGTCAAATGAGAAGGAATATTCATCTTCTTTCCATTTAGACTAAACAAAGAGTGAGACACAAACTGACGAGCTTGTGCACGAGTATCAGCAAATCCTAATCTATAAACTACATTATCAAGACGTTTTTCCAAAATCTGTTGCAAATTTACACCAGAATCACCTTCCATATTACTTGCAACGTCAACATAGCCACGAAATTGCTTTTCGCGCAAACCATAAATAAATTTTGCTTTCTGTTTTTCCATCAATTGTCTGCCATAAGACGAACGTGATCCTCCACGTTTATTTGGTCCATGTACTCCTGGCATCTGTTTGATTCTGCGAGCAACCTTTGCGGAGTTGGTTTTTAGGCCCAAGTTGATACCAAAGCGTCTAGCAATTTTATTTTTTGGTCCGATATATCTTCCCATACATTTATTAAATTCGTATTTCTTATCTTAATTATTTTCTTAATTTCATTTTATTAGACTCTTCTTCTCTTCTTAGGTCTACAACCGTTGTGTGGCAATGGAGTTACATCCTTAATTGATAATATTGATAACCCATTAGCATTGAGTGCTCGGATAGCAGATTCACGTCCACCACCAATTCCTTTTACAAATACATTTACTTCTTTTAATCCGTGCATTTTTATAGCTTCAGTTACTTTTTTTACTACCTGACTAGCAGCATATGGAGTTGCTTTCTTTGGGCCTTTGAATCCCACCAAACCAGCGCTAGCCCATCCCAATATATTACCAGTCTGATCAGAAATTGATACTATAGTATTATTGAAAGTAGCCTGAACATAAGCATGTCCATGTGGTACTGGTTTTATAACTTTCTTTTTTTTGGTTTTTCTTGGTTTAGCTACCATAAATTTTTAATCCTAATCTACAAATTTTTACTCGAATCTACTAATTTCCGGATGTATTGAATATCTTAATAATTTTATTGATACTTAATTATTAGTATATTCGTAAATTCGGACAAAATTCGTAGATTCGAAATGTATTATGTTTTTTGAGCTGTTGGCTTTTTTCCACTTCCAGCAAGATTTCTCTTATTACCTCTTGTAGTACGAGAATTTGTTTTTGTTCTCTGCCCATGTGCTGGCAATCTCTTGGCATGACGAGATCCTCTATAAGATTTTATATCTTTCAATCTTTTTATATTAGAAGAAATCTCGCGTCGCAAGTCTCCTTCTGTCTTGTGTTGTTTTTCTACGATTGAACGAATTTTGTCCTCATCAGCCTCAGTTAGATCTTTTATACGAATATTTGGATCAAGACCTGTTACCTTTACAACTTCGCGTGACTTCGTAGGGCCAATACCATAAATATAGGTCAGACCAATTATCAATCTTTTATCTTTTGGAATAATAACACCTGAAATTCTCATATATTATATTTGGGCTTAACCAGCCTTTTTTCTTATTTTATTACCCTGTCTTTGTTTGTGACGTGGATTTTTACAAATAACATGAACAATACCCTGACGGCGGACTATTTTACAATCTTTACATCGTTTTTTTGCAGAAGCTCCTACTTTCATAAAACTACGAGTTTAAATCTGTACTAAATAAAAAATAGCAACCACTGCCGCGATATCTATGCTTTCCTTAATGACATGTCCGCTTTTTCGCAAGGAAATGCTCCACCGCACCGGTTGTTATTTTATTGATATTTCAAAATCTATAAGTTATACGTCCCTTTGTCAAATCGTAGGGAGTCATCTCAATCTTTACTTCATCACCTACACCTATACGAATACGAAACTTTCGCATTTTACCCGAAAGGTGGGCAATGATCTCGTGATCATTCTCTAATTTTACTTGAAATTTTGCTCCTGGTAGCAGTTCTTCAACTGTTCCCCGGACTTCTAAAACATCCTTTGTGTTAGCCATTGTATTTAAAAATTTAACCTGACGATAGTTTACTAGATTTGTGAAATATTGTCAAGGATGAATTAAATTACTGCATGTTGATAACTTTTTGGCTTATTTTAGCGATATCACTTAACAGATATCACGTATCAGACACTAAGTACAATCCCGATGTTATATTAAATTCCACTTTTGAGCTAATATTCTTTGGTAGTTTTCGGGTATTTTGCAAAATCCAAATGCTTTGTATTTTATAACAAGTATAAAGTGTTCCTGCGATGAAGTTGTCATAACTAGTTCATTAGCAATTTTAGTTAGCTAATACTGTTGCGTTAGATTCTTAAGATTAACTCTATTTAATGTAATTATAAATTATTATAATATTGATATGTGTTACGTGATATGTGCCATGTGTTATGTGTCCCGATATACCCAATATTTATACAAAAAGAAGTTCCAACTAACCATTACTACAATTGTCAAAATTCTCACTAGAATGTAATTGAACTCCATTTGTGTGCTAAATATATACATTGCTATAACTGAAAATATATAATTAAATAATGAAAGA
>JAHJGG010000008.1 GCA_018824545.1 Patescibacteria group bacterium
AAGATTGTTAAAGAAGTAATAAGAAAAGAAAAAAATGTTAAATTTGATCGTTGTTACTTAATTAATTTTGGAGATTCCAGTTTAGATTTTGAGGTGGTCTATTTTGTAGGTAGTAATGATTATAAAGTGTTTTTAAATACAAAACAGTCTATCATGCTTGGTATTTATGCCAGGCTTGCCAAAGAAGACATTGGGTTCGCCTATCCTACAACGGTAGTGCATCTTGAGAAAGATAATATTGGGTAATTATTTATGGATACCTACATGGAGTTTTTTTTGGGAATAACACGGAGTTGTGGATGATGGTTAAGTGAGTTTGATTTGACAGATCAGGAAGTCGAAGGTATAATCCTCTCACTTTTTTGATGCCGACATAGCTCAGTTGGTAGAGCGTCCCGACGTACGTCGGGGAGGTCTATCGCTAAAAAAGCTAATAAACGCCGACATAGCTCAGTTGGTAGAGCACATCCATGGTAAGGATGAGGTCTCCAGTTCAATCCTGGATGTCGGCTCATTTTAAAACTAGATAGAGCGTCCCGCTGTACAGCGGGGAGGTCTCCATTTCAATCCTGGATGTCGGCTCCAAACTACCATAAAAAGGTAGTTTTTTGTTTTTTGTGTTATAATTGAATCAATCTTATATATCTAATTTTTTTATTTATGAAAAATAAAAAAGTACCTCCAGGTGCTATTGAGGGGTGGAAAAATAAAAAACAGGGGGGTTTTCCTAGTGTGGTGGATTTGAAAAACATGGATGAGGCTACTAGAAGAAAAATGGCAGATGGTTTTAGAACACTCGGAAAAATAGTTAAAGGCGAAATTAAACCTCCAACAGAAGATGATGATTTTAGAGATTCAGATGATCATGGTATATTTACACCAAGAGAGAGGGCTGAAATGATTAAGGGAGCAACAGAACTGCAACATAAGGATATGGAAAGATCAGGATCAGATAAACCTGCAGGTGAAGATTAAAGAAAAAAATATGTCAATAATAGGTGCTCATGTATCAGCTACTAATGGTCTTCAAAATTGTTTTGTAAATGCCAAGAAAATTGGCGCTGAGTGCATTCAGATTTTTGGTACCAGCCCCAGACAATGGAAAGTATCTTTACCTACTGAAGACATTATTAAAAAATTCAAACAAGCACAAAAAAAGAGTGGTATTTCACCAGTGTTTTTGCATGCTAGTTATCTAATCAATTTGGCTAGTCCAGAAAATCGATTATACTATGGTTCAATCAGTCATCTAGCAGAAGAATTAAAAATTGTGGAGGTTTTGGGAGCACAAGGTTTGGTTTTTCATCTGGGTTCATCAAAAGATGGATCAAAAGCAGATGGAATTAAAAAAATAATTAAAGGAATAAAAGAAGTTTTAGCTAAAGCACCAGGCAAAGCACAATTAATTATGGAAAACACTGCTGGAGGTGGAAACAAAATTGGTGCCGAACTTGAGGATTTGGGGAAGATTTATAAAGGAGTAAATGATAAGAGGCTTAAAATTTGTCTTGATACTGCTCATGGATTTGAAGCTGGAATATTTGATACTTTTGACAAGAGCGAGCTAGATTTATTTGTAAAAAAAGGTAATAAATTGTTTGGATGGAAAAATGTAGTAGCTATGCATATTAATGATTCGTGGAGTAAACACTGTTCACATCATGATAGACATGAAAATATTGGTGAAGGAGAGATAGGTGTGGATAGTTTTCAAAATTTGGCTAAGCACAGCAAATTTAACAAGCTTCCGTGGATTTTGGAAGTACCAGGGTTTGACGGAGGCGGTCCGGATAAGAAGAATATTAAGATTTTGCACGGACTGTTTAATAAAAATAAATAGAACACAGATTTTACAGATTCAACGGATTTTCACAGATCCTTGACAAATTAAGTGAAATTTAGTACAATTTGACTACTTTCAACTTTATCAGCCCGAGGCTGATCCGTCCTATGGCGGATACTTTATACTTTTAACTCGAATATATGTCCCAAGACAACATGATCAAAATGGAGTGTACAGAATGTAAACATCTTAATTACTTTTCTCACAAGAATAAGAAGATTATCAAAGATAGATTAGAATTAAAGAAGTTTTGCAAGTTTTGTAAAAAACACGCCACACACAAAGAAACAAAATAATTCCCATTCCGGGAATTTTTTTTATATGATATTTATTATT
>JAHJGG010000095.1 GCA_018824545.1 Patescibacteria group bacterium
AAGACTGAGTTTAATCTTGTGTGCATAGCACACAACTTACAGAAGATTTGGAGGCTGAGAGCAGCTAATAGCTGCTAGATTATCTTTTGGATTTTTATTTTTTGTTCTTAGCCTTTAAAAAATGATTGTGGGACGGCTTCCGCTGTTATATTCTCACAAAGTGACGAGGGATAGTCTGCAAGACGGTTTTTGGCGAAGCCAAAAAATCCCGAAGAGTTGTGTTTAAGTTCCAATAAATTCTGCGTAGCAGACTATATGTCCGAAGGACTGGGGAGAGTTCCGTTCTTTGAAAAAAGCGTAGCGTTACATAGAGAACAAGTAGCAAGGGGCACACTCAATAGAAAACTTTAAATATACAAGTGTATTTACATATGTATATACAAAGGTGGTTTAAAATGGATCCTCAAAAAGTTAAATCTACTCCAAGAAGGCATAGGAGATCAGCCCATTTAACTATTAGGGTGTCTCCAGATATTCAAAAGTGGTTAAGAGAAAAAGAATTTAGTCCAACTGCAATATTTTATGAAGCTATAAGAGAATTGGGTTATAAGGAGAGGAGAGATTAAAATGGCAAGTTCATTCGCAGGAATAATAGGAATTGTTTTATTCGTACTTGCATGTAAAAATGTAAATAAAACCTACAAAGAAAAATCTGTGTTGATTAGAACTGCTATTTGTATTGGGTTATTTTTTGCAGGTATGATTCTTGCGATTCTATTTTTACTTTTACTCAATCCGAATACTTCTCCTGAAAGTCTTGGTGAAAACTCAATTATTTTTTTGGGATTATTTGCAGATATAATCTCGTTGATATTCCGATTTTTACATATTAAAAAGCGTACTAAAAATACTTCAAAAGAATATAAATCTGCAAGAAATGAACTCCTACTTTCAATTATCATACCATTAATAATTTTTATCGCATTATTCGGATTTGATTTTTACAAAAGTGCAAGTTGTCAATATCCAAAAATGCTAATTGGAGATGAATGTTGTGCGCCCAACACGGATTTTGGAATCCCTATGTGTAATAATGAAGCCGCTAAAATGAATCAGCAATTAAACCATGCAATTGAAAATGATATTTTGACCTCAGAAAATACAGAGAATATTATGGGTAAATTCAGTCTCATGGTTCCACCTGATTATTATGCAATTAGAAACGCAAAGGCAGGATATTTTGATATTCCCATTACACTGATAAGTTATGATGAATATGGTAATTCACTATTGATAAGAGTGATGTATTCTGAAAGTTCAAATTATGGAGAAACAATCCATGATTTTTATTATGATTTCAAAAAAGGTTTAGATCAATCTGCTCCTCAAGCATTAACTACTGAACCTCAATTCTTTGAAAATGAAAAGAATGGGTTTGAGATAGCTATTTTTAATATGACTGCAAATATTGGTGGAATTGAAACTTTCAGTTCACAAGCATTAATCAAATCTGATAATGAGGTTCTGATGGTGAGTTATTTGAGTGACAATGAAGATTTATTTGATTATTATTACTATGAATTTGAGAATATGGTTTGGTCATCGGATAGGATAGGTTAAAAATGGGCAAAAATCAATGTGCAGAAGTTGAAAGATGGATTGTAAGATATGCGAATTCTGCGAGAAAGAAAAGAGGGATTTCTCCATTTAGAACCAATTGGGGTTTAACAAAAATAGCGAGAAGTCATAGTGGTAGAATGGCAAGAGCAAGAAAAATCTGGCATGGCGATGGTGTTCATCAAGCTGGAAGTTCTTTAACTCATAAAACATTCTGGGATTTTATCAAGTCAATATTTTATAGAGGTTGTAGTGGAGAGAATGTGGGATTAATGTATAAAGGTAGAGTTAAAGGATTTAAACATACGATTAGGACAACAAAAGACATTGCTCTGGCACAGCATAAATCTTGGATGAAAAGTACAGGGCATAGAGCCAATATGTTAAATTCAGATTTTTCTTTAATCGGCGTTGGTGTTGTAAGAAATAAAAATGGATATTATTGCACTCAATTATTTTATGGTTAAAATGGAACTTAATAAATCACAATTGCTAATTATGGGAACAATCTCTTCTGCGGTATTGGGGTTTCCAAATATCAATAAAATATTTACAGAAGAAATAATCAAAATAGTAATGGAAAATCCATCAGGGATGATGATTTTTCTTGTTTCCATAATTAAGATTTTATTGGTTATTGGTTCTGTAGCTTGGTTATTTCAACTAATCAAAAATATAGAAATAACATATCGGACAAAATCAGATAATGTATTTCAGAACTATTTGCTAAAATTGGTAATTACAGGTGTTCTTACTTTCTTTGGAAGTTTGTTGTTAAAAAACTTCATCGGTTTTTGAGTGTGCCCCCATCTAAAATAAATATCTTTCTCGAAGAGAAAGGCAAAATGTCCGAAGGACTGGAACTCTCCCCTTTTGTTTCTTTTTCTAAAAGAAAAGAGAGCTTAAACACAATTGAATATAACAGTGTTAGATTCCCTTGTCTAAGGCGAAGCCATATGACAAGGCGAAAGCTTTAACTTATGACATTATGGAATGAAATGGAATAAGGAAGAAGATTAAAGGTTTCGAGTTCTGAA
>JAHJGG010000096.1 GCA_018824545.1 Patescibacteria group bacterium
CTTCTGATTCTCCTAACAACTGCTCAATCAGTTTTTTGTCAATTTTTAAAGCTTGTGTGACAATTTCGCTTCTGATTAAGTCTCCACTTTCTTCATCAACAAATCTTGAATCCTTTTTCAGTAAGCTATTTAATTTATTATCAAAATCAATTGAAAATTAATAAAATTTTATATATAATACGTCCATGTTACATTAGTTGAATATTCCTTTAATCCAAAATAAACAATCATAAATAAAACATATGGAACTAATCGATATAATTTTACTAATTATTATAGCGGGTTTTGCCATGTTTGGACTTTGGTTTGGGTTGATACATACACTTGGTTCGCTCCTCGGAACAATTGTAGGTGCCTATACTGCAAGTAGGCTTTATGAACCTATGGCAGACTGGCTAATTGCTGTTACTGGTTGGGGAGAAAATACATCTAGAGTTTTCATGTTTATTATTGCATTTGTTATCATCAACAGGTTGGTAGGATTTTTGTTTTGGATAGTTGAGAGGTTTACAAAGATATTTACCAATCTGCCATTTATTAAAGGTATTAATCGTTTTTTGGGATTGCTTTTTGGATTGTTTGAAGGGGTTTTGACTATTGGTCTTATTATATATTTTATCGAGAGATTTCCTGTCTCAGATTGGTTTATGGGTCATCTTGCTACATCTGCTGTTGCACCCATGACGACTAGTTTGGCCGGAGTTTTGTTGCCACTCTTGCCAGAAGCTCTGCAGTTGCTTCGCTCTAGTATTGATTATGTTGAGGGGGTAGTTTTGTAGCACGTATGACATAATACTTACACATGTCAAACACGATTTAATTATTATATGCTATATGCTACATGATATATGATTTTTGACACCCACTGCCATCTTCAATTTAAATCATTCGATAGTGACCGTCCATCGGTCATTCGTCGTTGTGATAAAAAAAAATTGATAATGAATATAGTAGGAACGCAAGCAGAAACAAGCAAGCGAGCGGTTGAATTGGCAGAAAAATATGATAATATGTATGCCACAGTAGGATTACATCCTATTCAACATGATGAGGTGGTTGTGGAGGAAGAAGGAGATAAATTTAAAAGTAAGAACGAAGAGTTTGATTTTGATTATTATAGCCAGCTGATTGAAAGAAGTAAGAAAGTAATTGCAGTAGGGGAGACAGGTATGGATGCGTATCATGTGCCGAAAGATAAGGATTTGAAAGAAGTGTTGGGTGAGCAGTGGAAGTTGTTTTTGAGGCATTTGGAATTGGCACAGAAGTATAGTTTGCCACTTGTGATTCATGTTCGGGATTGTCACAATGAGATGATTAAAAGATTGTCCGCCCAAGGCGGATCCGCCTTGGGCGGACAAGATCAAAATGTCAATACGAAAGGAGTTTTTCATTGTTTTTCAGGTACTTGGGGACAAGCGCAAGAATATTTGAATATGGGATTTTATTTGGGATTTACTGGTGTAATTACATTCCCACCCAAAAAAACAGATCCACAGTCACAATTAGATTTGCTCGAAGTAATAGAAAAGATTCCGTTGGAAAAATTATTAATAGAAACCGACGCGCCATATCTGGCACCACAAAAATATAGAGGAGAGAGGTGTGAGCCGTGGATGGTTCACGATGTTGCAGAGAAGATTGCAGAAATTAGAGAGATGAGTGTGGAAGAAATAGAAAATATTACAAATGAAAACGCAAATAAGTTGTTTTATAAAATAAAATAATCTTTAATAAAGAAAAATCTGCACATTTCATGTTGCGGATTTTTGTTATTGAAAGTTGGGTGAATTTTTCTAATCCTTCCTTATTGGTTAAATAATACTATCGTTTAGTATAAACCATAACATATATAGGTTGCCAAGTCCTTGTATAATAAAAAAATTTGCAGTTAAAACAGTGGCCAATTTTTTAAATACTATATGAACATAATTAATCTAAATTTAGCAAATTTACTTATCAACACTACTTATCCAGAAAAAATGTTGACATTTATACTGTAATCTAGTAAAATATCCACGTTTTCAATTTGATTTATTATGAAAGTTACCAAGGATCAGAAATATATAATGTTCGGTTTAAAGATTGTGGGGGATTTTGGTATGACAATTGCAGTTCCGGTAGTATTGTTTGCATATATAGGTAATAGGTTAGATCTTAAGTATGATACAGGACCTTGGTTGACAAGCCTTGGTTTTGTACTAGCAGCACTCATAACATCTATAATTGTATATAGAAAAGCAAAGAGATATGGAAAAGAGTATGACTCAATTGAAAATAATAAAGCAGAAGAGATACACGATATAGAAATTGAAGATTTAAATAAGTAATAAATTATGGTAGCAAATTTTCACATTCCACCACTTTCACCAGAACCACTTTTTGAAATTGGAAATGTTGTTATCACCAACACTATTGTGAATGCTTGGATTGCAATTATTATTTTTTTTGTTCTTGGAGTATTGATTTATAGAAATGTAAAATTGAAGCCAGGGAAACTTCAGAATGCAGCAGAGTTTATTATCGAATTGGTATTACCATATTTTGACCAGGTAACAGGGGATCGAAAGAAGACTATCAAATTTTTACCAATAGTCGGATCGATCTTCTTTTTTGTTTTACTCTCTAATTGGCTCGGACTCTTGCCAGGTACTGGTAGTATTCTATTTGGACACAACCCACTGTTGCGCCCAATTGGAACAGATCTAAATATTACATTGGCAATGGCGCTGGTAGCTGTTATTAGTTCACATATATATGGATTTATTGCTATTGGAGTTTTTGCTCACATTGGCAAGTTTATTCAGATCAAGGGCTTGATTTCAAGCATTAAAAAAGGACCGATAGCAATTTTCACCGCATTTATAGAAATGTTTGTAGGATTACTTGAAATTATTTCAGAAGTTGCCAAAGTATTATCATTATCTCTTCGTTTATTTGGGAATGTTTTGGCTGGTGAAATTCTTCTCTCAGTAATGGCAGGTTT
This sequence comes from Patescibacteria group bacterium, assembly GCA_018824545.1. GTDB lineage: Bacteria > Patescibacteriota > Patescibacteriia > Magasanikbacterales > UBA922 > JAHJGG01. The sequence continues at coordinate 2,984 of JAHJGG010000096.1, forward strand.
GGTGGCTGCTTTAGTACCTGTTCCATTTATGTTATTAGAATTATTGGTGGGCTTGATCCAAGCGACTGTATTTGCTATGCTGACGCTAGTTTATCTAGAGGTGGCGACCAACGTACCACATGGAGAACATTAATCAGAATTATGAATTGAGAATTATGAATTGAGAATTAGGTTAAACCCTAATTCATAATTCATAATTCATAATTCGTGTTTATATTAGCCGCGACTTTAAAAATCCAATTCAGTCGACCGGCACTAGTATAATCATTGAATAAAAATAAACACTATGTTTCAAGGACTAGATCATGCCTCAGTAGTGGTGCTTGCAAAAGCATTTACTATGGGTATAGGTACAATCGGACCAGCACTAGGTATTGGTAAGTTAGTTGCCAAAGCCATGGAAGCTATTGGTCGTAATCCAGAAGCTGCAGGAAAAATTTTTGTTCCAATGCTATTGGGTGCTGCTTTTGCTGAAGCTATCGCAATTTATGCGCTAGTAGTTGTATTTACATTGTCATAATGATACTGGGCGGATATCCAAGTTAATTTTTTGATGTCCGTCTCAATTATTATGACATGACAAAAGGCTTGAAGATTAAAAGACTAGTACAACAAATTAATCTTTCAATCTTTCAATCTTTAATAATAATATTTATGATAGAAAATACTCACGAAGAAGTTGGAGTCGAGGCTCAAAATGATTCGGTAGTAGCATCACTCGGGCTAAATGTAAATCTTTTTATTTTTCAATTGGCTAACTTTGCAATAGTATCAGCCATTATTTGGTTTATGATTTTGAAACCTCTTGTCAATAAAATGGAAGAAAGAAAAAAATTGGTTGACGAAAGTGTGGACAATGCAAAAAGAATTGAATCAAATATACAAATTAGTGAACAAAAATTTCAGGAAAAAATTGATGAAGCAAAGGTAGAGGCTAATCAAGTCATAGCTAGAGCGCAGATAGAGGCTGATAGTTTGGCTGGTCGAATGAGAGGTAAAGCTGAAGCAGATGTAGAGGAATTAATTAAGCAGGCAAAGGCCAAAATTGGCGAAGAAAAAGATAAGATGACACAAGAATTACGCACAGAAACTGGGGCTTTGGTTGTTGCCACTTTGGAGAAAGTTTTATCCAAGTCTATAGATAGCGAGACAGATAAGAAATTAATTGAAGATGCTTTGAAAAAGTTATAAATTTATCCCGAGTGAGCCCAAAGGGCGAATCGAGGGATCTTTTGAAATTACCATAGTGAACATTATAAAGGTAAGATATAATGTACCAGTTATCAATTTTGAAAGATTTCTCGACTCCACTTCGTTTCGCTCTAAATGATAGTATGAAAACAACCAACAAACAATACGCCAAAGCATTATACGAAGTTACCAAAAATTTGGATGGTGCTGATTTGAGTGTGGCAATAGAGAATTTTGTTAAACTTTTGTCAAATGCTCATAAACTGAGACAAGCAAGTGCTATTATTAATGAGTTTGAGAATTACGCCAAAAAAGAAGAGGGGATAGTGAGCATTGAAATTACTTCAGCTAGTAAGCTAGATTTCTCTGTAGTAAATAACATAAAAAAAGTTTTTGGAGATAAGGTTGAAAGTGTAGAGAGTATTGATAAAAGTTTAATGGGCGGAGTTAGTGTAAGAACTGAAGATAAGATTTTGGATGGTAGTATTAAGACACAGTTACAAAATTTAAAACAGCAATTAATTTAAAATCACTAGATAGGAACACGGATTTAACAAATTAAACGGATTTGAACGGATTTATTCGCGATAGTTCGTCCGGTTTTCGTTCAATCCGTGTATCTATCTAATGAATTATATAAAAATATGAGTACACAAACTATAATCGACGAGCTAAAAAAGAACATTGATGCGTTTGAAAAAACCGTTCAAGTAGAGGAGATCGGTTCTGTCATAGAAGTGGGTGATGGTATTGCTCGCATGTCGGGACTCACCAAATGCCAATCTCAGGAGATGTTGGAGTTTGTCCCTTCAGGTGACAAACAACAATCTGCATCTGGCGGATCCAGTGGGTCAGTATATGGAGTGGCTCTAAACTTAGAAGAAGAGACTGTCGGTGCTATTATCATGGGAGATTGTAAAGGAATTAAAGAAGGCGACACTGTAAAGCGTACTGGAAAGATTTTGTCTGTACCAGTTGGGGATGCAATGATTGGTCGTGTGGTAGATGCACTCGGAATGCCAAAGGATGGAAAAGGTGACGTGAACACAAAAGAATTTTATCCAATGGAACGTGTGGCTCCTGGTGTAATCACACGTAAATCAGTTTCAGTTCCTGTGCAGACTGGTATTAAGGCAATTGATGCACTTATTCCGGTTGGTCGTGGTCAGCGTGAGCTTATTATTGGCGACAGACAGACTGGTAAAACTGCAGTAGCAATTGACACTATTATCAATCAAAAAGGCCAGGACATGATTTGTGTTTATGTTGCTATTGGTCAAAAAGAATCAAAAGTAGCACGTCTTGTAGCTGAACTTGAGAAGAACGGTGCAATGGAGTACACAGTAGTAGTTTCTGCGGGCGCATCTGATCCAGCTCCAATGAATTATCTCGCGCCATACGCTGGAGTAGCTATTGCTGAATATTTTATGGACAAAGGTAAAGATGTTTTGATTGTTTATGATGATCTTACCAAACAAGCATGGGCATATCGCGAAATATCGCTCTTGCTACGTCGTCCACCAGGACGTGAAGCTTATCCTGGAGATGTATTTTATATTCATTCTAGACTTCTTGAACGATCTTGCAGACTAAATGAAGACAATGGTAGTGGATCTATTACAGCACTACCAATTATTGAAACACAAGCTAGTGATGTGTCAGCTTATATTCCTACAAATGTAATTTCTATTACAGACGGACAAATTTTCTTAGAAACTGATTTGTTTTACAAGGGGGTACGTCCAGCACTAAACGTAGGCTTGTCTGTATCTCGTGTGGGTGGTTCTGCTCAAATTAAGCCAATGAAAAAAGTCGCTGGAAAACTCAAACTTGCTCTAGCTCAGTTTAGAGAATTGGAAGCATTTGCTCAATTTGCAAGTGACCTAGATGCTGAAACTAAAAAACAGATTGATCAAGGACAGAGACTTACAGAATTATTAAAACAACCCCAATATTCACCAGTACCAGTAGAAGAGCAGGTGGTAGCAATATATGCAGTATCAAATGGATTTTTCGATGATTTTGAAGTAAAGGATATTAAAGAAAAAGAGTTAAAGTTGATTGAATTTATGAGGAGTAGTAAAGCAGCACTCCTTGAGAAGATTGCAAGAGGTGAGTGGGATGAGAAGGTTGAGGGTGAGCTTAAATCAGCTTGTGAGGAGTTTGTTAAGTCATAAGACTGTCATTCCGACCGAAGTGTAGGAATCCCTTTCTCACCTTTCATAATATTTAGCGAAGCGTAAAAAAAGTCATCAGAGCAGCGCAAGGGATCCCTCGGCTACGCTCGGGATGACAGAGATGAAAACTATGCCAGTAAACACAAAGGCAATAAACCGCCGAATAAAATCAGTAAAGAACACCAAAAAGATTACGAAAGCAATGGAAATGGTGGCAGCTTCAAAAATGAGAAAAGCAACTCAAGCTGCTTTGAATACTCGTGAATATGCAGGGTTGGCATGGGATTTACTTGTAAAATTATCAAAAAAAGAAAACGAAAGTCTACCACTTCTAAAGATGCGACCTGTTAAAAAAATGCTTGTCATTTTGATCACTAGCAACCGTGGCCTATGCGGAAGTTTCAATAGTAATATTATCAAAAAAACTAGCCAGGCTTTGGCAGACAAAAAAAATATATCAAAACACAGATTGCCAGGTGGAGAAGAAATTGCCGGATCTGAAAATATTGAAATAGATGTAATTGCCGTTGGTAAAAAAGGGATTAGATATTGCAAGAAGATGGGCTACAATGTAATTGCAGCTTATACAGATATTTCAGAGGCACCAAAGCTCGATAATATTATGCCACTAAGTAAAACCGTAATAGATGATTATATTAGTGAAAAATATGACAAAGTTGTTGTGGCTTATACTGATTTTAGATCAAGTTTAGTTCAAGAAGCAAAATTGCGACAAGTTTTGCCAGTTTCTCAAGTTGATATAGAAAAAATGCTTTCTGATATTGGCGGACAGGATTTTGCCGGACAAGAAAGAGCAGAAATAGAAAAAATAAAAGTTGCAGAATATCTTTTTGAACCAAACAAAAAAGAAGTTTTGAGTGTAGTATTACCAAGATTGGTAGAAACGCAAATTTATCAAGCACTACTAGAGTCTTGTGCTAGTGAACACAGTGCACGTATGCTCGCTATGAGAAATGCATCCGAAGCTGCTGACGAGATGATAGATGATTTAACATTAACATTTAATAAAGCAAGACAAGCTGCTATTACCCAAGAAATTTCCGAAATCGTGGGTGGAGTAGCGGCTCTAGAATAAATAGATCATGGGCAATCCTGGCAATCCTGGTAATCTGTGTGCTATCTAGCGAAAGTTAAATGGGACACAGATTACCATGATATCCATGATTTAGCATGATTAAATAATAAAATTATATGTCACAAAATATAGGAACAATATCACAAATTATCGGCGTAGTAGTTGACGCCAAATTCGAAGGAGAGATGCCAGCTATTTATAATGCGCTCACAACCAAGATGCCTGATGGCAAAAAGTTGGTTTTGGAAGTGCAACAACACTTGGGAAATAGTGTTGTGCGTACTATTGCTATGGGAACTACAGATGGACTAGAGCGCGGAATTGAAGTAATGGACACTGGTGCTCCTATTTCTGTTCCAGTGGGTCAGATTACTCTCGGTCGCATGTTTGATGTCACTGGAAACGTGATCGATGGAAAACCAGAACCTAAAGTAGAAAAAAGACGATCTATCCACATGCCTGCACCAAGTTTTGCAGAGCAGTCCACTGAGTCCGAAATTTTGGAAACTGGTATCAAGGTTGTTGACTTACTTTGCCCTTTTTTAAAGGGTGGAAAGATTGGTTTGTTTGGTGGTGCTGGTGTAGGAAAGACTGTTTTGATTCAAGAATTAATCCGAAATATTGCAACCGAGCATGGTGGATATTCAATGTTTGCGGGAGTAGGGGAGAGAACTCGTGAAGGAAATGATTTGTACAGAGAGATGGAAGAGTCCGGTGTACTAGAAAAAACTGCTCTTGTATTCGGACAGATGAATGAGCCACCTGGAGCTAGAGCACGCGTTGCTTTGACAGCTCTTACGATGGCAGAGCATTTTCGTGATGAAGAAGGAAAAGATTTACTCTTGTTTGTAGACAATATCTTCCGTTTTACACAAGCTGGTTCAGAAGTTTCAGCACTTCTTGGACGTATGCCTTCTGCTGTAGGCTATCAGCCAACATTAGCTACTGAGATGGGACTTTTGCAAGAGCGTATTACTTCTACCAATAAAGGATCTATCACATCTGTACAAGCAGTTTACGTGCCAGCAGACGATCTTACAGACCCAGCTCCTGCTACTACATTTGCTCATCTTGATTCTACTGTAGTATTGTCTCGTGCACTGTCCGAGCTTGGAATTTATCCAGCTGTTGATCCACTTGATTCCAATTCAACAATGCTAGATCCACATATTGTTGGCGAAGAGCACTATAATGTAGCTCGTGAAGTTCAGAGAGTTTTGCAAAAATATAAAGACTTGCAAGATATTATTGCTATTTTGGGAATGGAAGAATTGTCTGATGAAGATAAGGTTACTGTTTCTCGTGCTAGAAAATTGCAGAGATTTTTATCTCAGCCATTCTTTGTGGCCGAAGTATTTACTGGTCAGACAGGTAAGTATGTAAAATTGGAAGACACTGTAAAAGGATTCAAAGAAATTCTGGATGGTAAACATGATGAGAAGAATGAACAAGCATTTTATATGAAGGGTGGAATTGATGAGGTTGTTTAATTAATCCTGAGCGTAGTCAAGGGATCTTTCGAAATTAACGTAGTGGACATTATTGTCAACGTTGATAAAGTACTCGATGTAAATTTTACAAGATTTCTCAGCTCGTCAGCCATCGGCTTTCTCGGTCGGGATAAACAAGATTATGAAATTATTTTTACTAATTTTAGTGATAATCTTATCGGGCGGAACAGCCTATAATCTGTTAATGTCAGATACAGAGCCAGTTCAAGTGCTTGGTGAAAAGGTGGACGAAAATGTAAAAAAAGATAATGAAGATATGATAGCATTTTCATTTGATAAAGAGGAGGAGCAAAAACCCGCATTATTATTTGATTCAGAAATTAACGAAAACAATATGGAAACACCAACCACAAATCAACGACAAAGAAATCTTCCAGATCACAAAGATTTGGCACTTGAGTATAGTGGTGCAATATTAAAAACAAACATGGGTGACATTACAGTTCAATTCTATGGAGATGAGTCACCTGTGACTGTAAACAATTTTTTGAATCTTGCACAGCAGGGATTTTATAATGGAATAATCTTTCATCGTGTTATAAAAGATTTCATGATTCAAGGTGGGGATCCACAAGGAATTGGTATTGGTGGTCCAGGTTATCAATTCGGGGATGAGTTCAATAATCATCCACTTGTAAAAGGAAGTCTTGCTATGGCAAACTCTGGTCCAAATACAAACGGTTCACAATTTTTTATAGTTACAGCCGAAGAAACACCATGGCTCAATGGACTACACACAAATTTTGGTTTTGTGGTTCAGGGTTTGGATGTGGTTATGTCAATTAATTCTACAGAGATACAACCAGTAGATAAGCCTGTGAAAGATGTGATTATTGAGTCTATAGAATTAGTAAAATAATTCCCTATTGTCATTCCGACCGAAGTGGAGGAATCCCTTTCTTATCGCATCTTTTTATTAGCGAAGCGTATCAATAAGATATTATTAAGAGTGTTTAAGAGGGATCCCTCGGCTACGCTCGGGATGACAGTATAAAATATATGATCAAATTCAAAATTGTAACACCAGAAGGATCGGTATATGAAGACGAGATCCTACAATGCACCATTCCTACACAGGATGGTGAAATTACTGTACTTCCAAATCACATTCCTCTGGTTTCAATTCTAAAAATTGGCGAAATTAAGTTCAGAGATAAAGATGGTGAACATGCCATTGCTCTTGCTGGTGGATTTCTTGAAGTTCGTGGGGGTAATGAACTTATTATTTTGGCTGATAATGCTGAGCGTGCCGAAGAGATTGATATAGAGCGAGCAGAAGAGGCTCGTAAACATGCAGAAGAGTTATTAAAAAAGGCTGATCAGACTGCAGACATTGATTTTGCTCGTATCCAGGCTGCCATGGAAAGAGAATTAAACAGAATTAGAGTGGGGAAGAGGTGGAAGAATCTCAGATAGTATTAGTACTTGATTTTTTTTATAAAATTTGATAGACTCTTCTCACAAGGAGTATTTTAGATAAAGGAAAAAACTATGGGACATTTGAGCGAAGAAGATCGCAAGCGTTTGGAAGAGTTACGAGATCCAGCGCAGCTAGGCATACTTCAGGATGAATATCCAACAAAATTGGATTTGAGTAATGGTATAATAGCTGTGGTTTGTGCGGATGGAGATCAGTTTGAAGACAAACACGGACATTTGGCAGAGATTGTGAACAACGCAATTGGAAGGCCAAGGGTTCACACTATTTCATTAAATGGAGGTCCTCTGTTACTTTCATTTAAGTCACCAGCATACCAATGTATTGAGTCACATGACCAGGTACACGAATTTTTGGTCAACCAAATTGCTGTCGGGCAAAAGATTAAGGATATGAACACAGTGGTGCTATGTACACATGCTCCATGCGGTGTTGCTGGATTGTGTGGAATGGATATTAACGCTGTCCTAGATCATCTGGTTGAGGCAAAGCAAGATCTCAAGGAGCGGTTGGGGGAAACAACAAAGATAGCTTGCTTTTTGCACGTAGACTATGGTGATGGAAAAAAGAGATCTTATTTTGTATCAGCCAGTCGTTGGCTTAAATATAGGAGTATGGTCTAGTTTTTTTTCTAAAACAGCGCAACGTCTTAGGATGGTGCGTTTTTTTATCCACACCTAACATTGAAAATTTACAATAAAACGGTTATACTTTAGCAGTTTTATATTTAAATAATTAATCTCGAGCAAGCCCCAATGGCGAGTCGAGAGATCTTTCGAAATCAACATTTAGAATTCTAGTATCGTTGTTGCTAGTGCCCTCAACGTTAGTTTTGAAAGATCCCTCCACTTCGGTCGGGATAAAATACTACTATGAACAAAATCAAGTCCCTTGCGCTCCTCATATTAGAGATAGGAGTCATTTCTTTCATTCTCTACTACATGAGAGGAGCGCTAGAACATAGTCATCATCATGAGATTAATACAATTTTGCCGATCTTGCTGGATATTGCTTTTTTGGCATTCTTTGCATCATTTGGTGGACGCGTTGCAAAATTATTTGGTGTAGCTCCGATGGCTGGTAAGATCGTCATGGGTATTATTGCAGGTCCAGCTGCTTTGGGGGTATTACTTCCAGATGCGATGGGAGTAGAGGTAGCACGTTTGGCCGGTGTGTTATTTATTTTATTCGAAGCAGGACTTCATTTTGACATGGAATTACTCAAGAAAAATGCAGCCATTGCATCGCTTGTTGCTTTTGTCGGAGTTTTGATCCCACTTGTATCTTTTGCACTCTTGGGTCACTATGTTTTTCATCTAGAGTGGGTTCCTGCGGTATTTTTGGGAGGTGTGTTTACTGCAACGTCCGTTGGGCTTGCTGTAGAAGCACTCAAGCGCGCTGGGATGCTACAAGGGTCACTTGGTAACAAGATTGTTGGTGCTGCTGTTATTGACGATATTTTGGGTGTTGTGATTCTTACAACATTGTCAAAAATTTCTGGTGGGGGTGAATTGGAAGTAATGGCATTTGTATGGTTAGCTATCTCAGTTCTTGGTTTTCTTGCAGGTGCATATGCATTTTGGAGCTGGGGTATTGCTGATAAGATTGCAAAATATCTAGATCGTCATTATGTAAAGACTACAACTGGAGCCTATACAAGATTTTTCTTTGGCGCTGTAATTATTGGTGGAGCACTTGCCGCTGTCATTGGACTCGAGCCAGTATTAGGCGCATTTGCTATTGGTGTGGTACTATCCAAAGTTGATAATGAAATTAAACATGAAGCTTGGGAAAAGATTGAAGGCTACATGCATATTTTTGTAGGTGGCTTTTTGGTAAGTATTGGTACTATGCTTCCTCGTGAATCACTAGTTTCGCTAAAAGTTTGGGGTTTAGCAATCCTGTTTACTGTATTGGCTTTTTATGGCAAATATCTAGTAAGATATTTATTTAAGAATAAAGAAGAAGGAAAGCTGGTTGGTTATGCTATGACTATTCGAGGAGAGGTTGGTCTCGTATTTATTGCTGTAGCATTATCAAATAATGCACTCGATGAAACATTTGGTCCAGCAGCACTACTGGCTGTCATTCTAGTAACTATCTGGGGTGCGATTGTATTTCAGAAACAAGTTGAAAAAGTTAGTGGAAAGAAGATGGATGCACCGGAAGAAGCGATCTAATAAGTTATAAGAAATAAGTTATAAGAAATAAGAGCCTGTTTGGGCTCTTATTTATCTCTTATAATTAATTTTGCTCAACAATTGATCCTTTTTATGTTAAAATATAATTATGAAAATGAAAAAAAATTTCTTTAGAAAATTTTTTAAAAATAGAACAATTCAATTTTCATTATTAATATTGCTTTTGAATACAGTCTATTTTTTTGTATATTATAGCTTTCTTTCAATAGATCTTTCTCTTTTGTCTTATTTATTTACACTTTTATTAATATCCAGCTTTGTTTTATTATTAATGCTATTTA
>JAHJGG010000097.1 GCA_018824545.1 Patescibacteria group bacterium
TACTTATCAAGCCAAAACCAGTCAAAATATCTGCGATATCTACCACAAGACCCTTCATGCTCTCCCCTTCTGGAAGTTCATCAGGAATTCCTGGAAAAAAGATCGCTATCTTTCGGAGATTACCTGCTCCACTAAAGACAACTCGGGCCTTTCTCTCGCCCACTTCGTCGTCTGGCACTGTCCAAACCGCGAGTCTCTCTCCAAAAATCTGACCCAAATAATGAACTAATTTTTTTTCCTTCTCTGTCAGAGGTTGATTTTCCATCTCATTTTAACTCCTCTATACAACTATGTACTTATATTGAACACCAAAAAGGAACTTCTGTCAAGGACATTGTAAACAAATACTTTACAAGGCCAAAATATTGGTTGACAAGAAAGAATAAATTTTGTATATTTATAGTGTTGATTTTATATATAATTTAATCTATTTTATATGCCAGAACAAATGACACATAGACCAAAAGGTCTAGACCAACCAAGCATAGATACTGATGTAAACGACTTAGACAAAATAGCCAAGGAACAAGATATTATAGATGCAAATAGAAGTAAAGGAAGGGCTACCGAATTAGCATCACAAATATCTGATTACAAAAAAGACGAAGCTACAAGAAATACAGCAAAAAAACAAACAGCAGAAACTGAAGGGGCAATACAAACTGCAATAGCTGAAAAAAAAGCTACCAAGGCAGCACAAAAAAAAACAAACCAGCAAAGAATTAAAAAAAAAATTGCACCACTACTGGCACAAGAAAAGGAAAGAATTGCTACAGCAAATAAAACAAAAAAAGAAGAAAGAGGGAAAGCCGAAGCAACAAAAAAAAGAATAGTAGAATTACAAGCTAGTCTGTCAGAGCCTGAAAAACAGCCAGCAAAACCAACCCCCGAAGAACTAACACAAAAATTTGCCAAAGAAAATCCGAATTATGTGGAATTTTTAAGAGAAAGAAGAAAACAGGAAAAGCAGAAGGGGGCAGAAGCAACAAGGCCAGCACCCCACGAAGCCCCTTCTGAAACAATAAAAGTAGATGAGGATTATTTATCAGAAGTTGAGATGGCTCGATCGAGTGGGTTTGCCGATGACTACGAAGAACAGCCTGTTGCCGGCTATGTAGGAAACACCACACAGCAACGCAAATGGTTACAAGCGGGAGAAAATCCACCAGCCGAAGAAGACTACACAGCGTCAGAATCCAAGGAATACAGAGAAGCTTTGAATAAAGCGACAGAAAAATGGAATGAGTTAAAAAAAATCCAACAGGAAATAAAAAAGAGAATTAAAATCACTGGATTTTTTGCCCCAAAAATAAAATTTTTAGGAGAGCTTCCTGATGAATGCGATTTTAGTTTAGACGGTCTTAATATGAAAAACGGTGAAAAAGTCCAAAGCTGGCTAGAAAAAAAAGGTAGAAAAATAGAAGCAAAAATAATTGACGAATATTTGATCAAAATAGCCGGATATGAACGGGCTATTGGAGAATCTTATTCCACTTCTGCCAAAGGTAAGGAATCGCTAGGCAGAGCCAAGACCAGAGGAGCTAGTACTAAGGCAGGTGCAACAAAGAAAGGACCGTTTACCGCCTGATCAAACAAATCTAAAACCACCTGCCAAACAAACAGGTGGTTTTTTATTTCTTCAATTCGTTCCCCAATTTCAAATTTCTTTATTTCAATCGCTCGCCAATTTCTTTTCGCACTCTCTCAATAAATTCCTCTTTCCCAATCTTCTCTTGCTCCTCCTGCCCACGAACCCTAATCATCAAATCTTCTCCACCCAATTCCTTATCCCCTACTACTATAATATATGGAATCTTTTGTTTTGAGGCTTTTCTAATTTTATTTCCTACAGTCTCATCTGCCTCGTCTACTTCAACTCTTATACCAGCGTCTTTGAATTCTTGCGCTAATTTTTTTGTACCCTCTAGATGCTTGTCAGTAGAAACTGGCAAAAATGAAACCTGGACAGGTGAAAGCCAGACTGGGAATGCTCCGGCATAGTGCTCAATCAGAATCGCCATAAATCTCTCTGGAGACCCCACAATTGCTCTGTGCACCATCACTGGATGTTTGTCCTCACCATCTTTATCTTTGTAAACCAAATCAAACCGTACTGGCATATTAAAGTCTAGCTGAATAGTAGATATCTGCCAATCTCGCCCGATTGCATCTTTGGCAATTACATCCATTTTGGGACCATAAAAAGCCGCCTCGCCCTTGGCTGTTTCATACTTAATATTATTTTTTGTGAGCAATCCTTCTAACAAGCTCTGAGACTTCTCCCAAACTTCCGCATCTCCCAAATATTTTTCCTTTTCATTTTCATCCCACAATGACAATCTAATGTAGTATGTAAGTCCATAAACACCTAGGGCTTGCTGTATAATAGACAGTACATTTTGAAATTCCTCTTCTATCTGGTCTTCCCTACAAAAAGAATGTCCATCATCTTGAGAAAAACAACGCAGTCGTGTCAATCCAGACAACTCACCTGGCTTTTCATCACGAAAAAGATTGGCAAAGTCAGCATATCGGATAGGCAGATCTCTATAACTCCGTGTACGCGAAGCAAACAACTGAGTATGTTGTGGACAATTCATGGGTTTTAGAAAAAATTCTTCATCACTATAATGAGAATGAACCAACATCATATCATCTTTAAATTTATCATAATGACCCGACTTCTTGAACAAATCTGCTTTGTTCACTTGTGGGCTGTGCACCTCACTATAGCCAATCGTCTTTTGCAGTTCATTAGAAAAATTAATTATTTCTCTTCTCACCACTGCTCCTCGTGGTGTATAAATCGGCATACCCTGCCCAATCAGGTCAGAAAATACAAACAGATCAAGTTCCTTGCCAAGCTTTCTATGATCCCGTTTTTCTGCTTCTTCCATCATGTGCAAATAATCGTCAAGTTCTTTTTTACTACCAAAAGCCACCCCATAGATACGAGTCAACATCTTATTTTTTTCATCCCCCCGCCAATAAGCTCCGGCAATCTTCGTAAGCTTGAATGCGGTCGGATCAATTTCAGAAGTATTGGCAACGTGAGGACCTTTACAAAGATTTTCAAAAGAGCCAGATTTATAAAAACTAACATCCTTTTCTCCTTTTTCTTTAAGGTCCAAAATCATCTCAGTCTTATAAGGATCATGCTTATATTCTGCAAGTGCTGACTCAAAATCTACACTATGCTGCACAAAATCTATTTTTTCCTTAATCAACTCCTGAACACGCTTCTCTAGCTTTGGTAATATTTCTTCAGAAATACTTTCCGGCAGATCATAATCCTGATAAAAACCATCATCAATAAATGGCCCCACCCCCAAACCAGCCTTTGGATAAATTTCCAAGACTGCCATGCTCATGAGATGACATATA
>JAHJGG010000098.1 GCA_018824545.1 Patescibacteria group bacterium
TAGCACAATATGATATCCATCTAAATGTTGTCGGTGGAATAAAAGCCAATGAACCTGCCACAGACTTGGCAGTATGTCTAGCCATTGCCAGTGCTTACAAAGATAAAGCACTAGGAAAAGATCTAGTTGTTTTTGGAGAGGTGGGACTCGGCGGAGAAGTAAGATCAGTCAGGCAAGTAGACAGAAGAATAAAAGAATGCGAAAATTTGGGAATGAAGCGCGTGATTACTCGCCTCCGCTCTCCCCTGCCTGCAAAAATAAAAACAATTGATGTGAAGAATATTGAGGAGTTGATTAGAAACAATGTCATTCCGAGCGGAGCGTAGCGAAGTCGAGGAATCCCTTTTTAAAAAAATATGAAGAGGAAAACATATTACATCTATATTATGGCAAGTCCAAGTGGAACACTATATACAGGCGTAACCAATAATTTATTCAGAAGAGTGTGGGAACATAAAATGAAACTCATGGATGGATTTACTAAAAAATATAATTGCACAAGATTAGTTTATTATGAAGAATTCAAAAACATAAATGAAGCAATTAGAAGAGAGAAGCAAATAAAAAACTGGGGGCGAAAAAAGAAAGAATTTCTAATTAAAACAAAAAATCAGCATTGGTCAGACTTATTGGAAGAACCGAACATCGGAAGATAAAAAGGGATCCCTCGGCTTCGCTCGGGATGACATTGTATAAATAAAAAAATAGGGCCGAACGAATAATCGTTCGGCCCTTTATCAATTCGAGAACTTTCTCGAACTACATGCTACATGGTGGTTTCCCACCCAGAACTGTTCGGGACAGCGCCAACACCAGCGCCAGTCCTTCTGGTCCGTCTTATGTCTGCTGCCCTCTCAACAGAGGTAACGAGCTCCAGGTTTCCAGACCGACACACAACAACCTTATGACGAGGCGCATTTGCCTCGGGATTCGGTTTGAGCGGAATCTTTCTTTCTTTTCCAGATTTGTCTACCATGACGTACGCCATCTCACACCTCCTTGGTTTAGCGAATTCTGAATGATCCACTGTTGTGACGGCAATGTCGAACGCCGACCACCTTTCGCTTTTTGCCACGACGTTTCATGCACTTGTCCGATTCCACCGTAGGCAGAACAGGTTCTTCCTCCGGAATGTGGACTTCCTCCCTTCCACTACCATACTTAGCTAAGAACTGAGTATAGTTCATCCTCTTCAACAATCCAGTATCCGGGTCCGACATGGTCGGTCGTCGCTGAGATCCTTCTGGCATTCTTCTTGCCTCTTCTTTGTGTGCTTTGGTGAAACAGTACCCCGTGTGCTAATTCCCAAAAGCAGCTTGCAAAAAACTGCTTTTTATAATACACAATATTTTGCAAAATGTCAATAAATAAAAAAACCGCAGTTTTAGACAAAAAAGCCTAAAATATGCACCCACACCCCCCTCCTAATTATTTTTTTCAACTCTTAACCGTAGCCCTCCCATCATGAGCCATGCACGACGTTTCTGCTCTTGTCTGTTAGACAAAGAACCCACAAATTCCTTTTTGACCTCAAAATTCTTCTTTCCACCTGCTGATGGTATATCTTTAAATATTTATTTTTACCCCTCAAAAAAAATAAAAACCAAACAAGTCTATCAGCTTGTTGGTCTTTTACCAAGAAAAAGTAGGAATATCTGATCTTAAATAATTTAAACTATCAATGCAATATCATAATTCATAATTCATAATTCATCATTCATAATTCATAATTCATCGCCCATCATTCCAAATGTACCGCCCCCTCCCACTCCTTAACTCTATCCTTCAACTCTGGATACTTCTCAAAATCAATATCTCGCGCCATCTTTCGCGCGAGTTTAATCAAATCATAATCTTTCATCGAAGCCAATCTAAAATTCATCATTCCACTCTGAGTCACACCATAGACTTCTCCCGGACCACGCATCTCAAGATCATATTCTGCCACTTTGAATCCATCATTATTTTTTTCAAAAAACTCCAGCCTCTTTTTTACTTTATCAGTATCACTATCAGTAAACAAAAAACAATACGACTGATGTTCGCTCCTGCCTACTCGCCCACGAAACTGATGCAGTTGTGCCAAACCAAATCTCTCAGCCCCCTCGATCATCATCACACTAGCATTTGGAATGTCTACGCCAACTTCAACGACTGATGTGGACACCAAAATGTTTATTGTTCCATTGCTAAATTGTTCCATTGCCTTATCTTTCTCACATGACTTCATCTTGCCATGAAGAAAACCAATATTCAAATCTGGAAATATTTTTTTAGAAAGTTTTTCGTATTCTTGCATCACACTCTTTTTTTCCTGAACACCCGTACGGGCGGGTCGCGACCCGCCCTCTACCTTTTCTTCGATAAGCGGACAAATCACAAACACTTGTCTCCCTTGCTTTACTTGCGCGCGAATAAACTCATAGGCTTTACTACGATTACGAGGCTCTACCACCCTCGTCATAATTGCCTTTCTGCCAATCGGCATGGTTTTTATTATTGACAAATCCAAATCTCCATATAGTGTCAAAGCAAACGACCGCGGTATTGGTGTTGCTGTCATAGAAAGAAAATGTGGTACAGTATTTTTGTCCCCAGATTTTTCTCGAATAGTCTTTCTCTGATCAACACCGAACCTATGCTGTTCGTCAACTACCACCAAACCTAAATTTTTGAATCTAACATCCTGAGTAAGTAATGCATGGGTGCCTACTACGATTTTTGCCTCTCCATTTTTTATTTTATTCAAAAGTTCCTTTTTCTGACCAGTTTTGGTGTCACTTGAATATTGAATATTGAATATTGAATATTGAGCCCGAGTAAACAGTGCTATTGAAACTGAATCACCAAACAACTTCGTCAGAGTCTCAAAATGTTGCTTTGCTAAAATCTCCGTTGGTGCCATTATTACTGTCTGCAAACCATTTAGAATCACATTATAAGCCGCAATACCAGCAACCACTGTTTTTCCTGATCCAACATCTCCTTCTACTAACCTATTCATCGGTTCGCCATTTTCCATGTCCTGTAAAATCTCCCAAGCAGAAATTTTTTGATCTTTTGTTAATTCAAATGACAGAGACTTAACAAAATCTTTGGTTTCACTCTCTTTAAATTTAATTTTTGGCGCACTATAATTTTTAATTGATTGTCTAATCATCTCGGCGCGCAGTTGCAAAACAAACAACTCACCAAACTTAATCCTGCTTTCGGCTTGTTTTAATTCTTCTTTTGTCTCTGGGAAATGAATGGCTTTCAAAGCAAACGACAAAGTTATCAAATCTACTTCATCCAAAATTTCCTCCGGTAGCCATTCTTCAATCTTCTCCGCCTCCCCAACAACTTGACTCATCAAAAATCGCAGTTGCTTTTGGGTAATTCCACTCGTCAACGAATACATTGGTACTATCCGAGCAGTATGAGTTGTTTCGTCACCAACTTTTGACTTTTCAGAGAATACTGATGCTCTGTGGGTATGACTTTTCAGAGAATACTGCTGCTCTGTGGGTATGACTTTTGACTTTTCGTACGATGGCGCCTTCATCTGCACCCCAAAAATATCACTATCTATTTTTCCCGAAAGATAGACAATATCCCCTACTTTTAAAATTTTAGAAATAAACGGTTGACCAAACCAAACTACCCGAATTCTATCAGTATCATCTACCACCACTGCCTCGGTAATAAACTTGCGTTTTCTAGGACTTCTCTTGCTAGCAATCAGTTCTATCTTTCCCTTTATAGTCGTCTGCATCCCATCTTTCAAATCTTTGATTGCTGTTACTTGGCTATAATCTTCATAACGAAAAGGAAAATAAAAAAGCA
>JAHJGG010000099.1 GCA_018824545.1 Patescibacteria group bacterium
CATCGGGGAATTAAACCAATTTAATTCACTTGTGTCAGTCTAAATCCATTCTTGTCAGTGTAATCAATGATTAAATTACTTTATCCACCAATATGTCGTCAAACGATCCATTCTGTCTCAGCCCTACTACCTGACCTTTGACCAACTCAAGTAGTGCCAAAAAACCAATTATTATCTCTGTCCTATTCTTATTATCAGCAATAAGGTCGGAAAAAGAAAATGATTTTCTATTTTGGAGCATTTTGCGAATTGCATCTACCTTTTCCTTCATACTCACAGTCTTATCAATATGAGTAGAAGGAAGTGCCTTTGGTGGCTCCAAACGGTTGATTAATTGTACCATACTATCCCTCACTAATTCTAGGGTTAGATTCTCTGGCGGTGAGAATGTATCAGTGTGCCTTGGTGGTTCAATTCTAAACGCTCCCTTCTGTTTATCAAGCCACAGTTCATTCATTTTTTTACTTGCCACTACAAATGCTTGATAAAGTTTTAGCTGATCTTCTAAACTTGCGCCCTCATCCTCATCCATTGATAATTGTGGTAGCAATAATCTAGATTTTAGTAATAATAATTTTGTGGCTACTACCAAAAAATCGGCCAGCTCTTCTGTGTCCCTTTCTATTACCTTATCCAAATAATTCAAATATTGCTCTGTTACCTCTGCTATAGATATCTCTCCAATAGATAGCTTTTGTTCATTAATGAGAGACAGAAGTAAATCAAATGGCCCTTCAAATTGTTTTAGTTTAAACTCCATAAATATTATTTTTGCCTTTTGAAAACAATATAATTATTATTTTCATAGACTAATTCGAAGCCTGGGTCAGCAAATGCTAAACGAGGCAAAGTTATTACTTCTTCTTTTAATCTGTATGGAAAATTATCTAAATTATAATACAGCGGATAGACATTGTCTACGCCTTTATAAAAAATAAATAGATCTATTTTACCAAAAGGAAATTCATTCATTTTTTGCTGCATTAATTCTGGTTCATAAATACCTTCCAAATTTTTCAAATAATAAAATCTTTCCGAAAATAATGCAGCTGGATGAGAATTGTGTTGGTTAAAATATAGAGCATCGTTTAGTGGCAAAAATGCATGAAGCTCTGGTATACCTGATGTCAAAACCAACTGATTATAAACATCTTGGTTATCTTCTAAATACTCAATTAGACTTTGTACACCAGGTCTCACCTCACTTGATATTTGTTTTGCTCGCTGTCGTACTGAGTAAATTTTTTGTTCATCCACAAATAGACCAAAAATCATTTGGGTAGAAATAAGTAACAAGCCAATTACTGCTACTCCCTGTTGCCATTTGATTTCAGGATAGCGGGCCGTATAATACTGCCACAACTTTTCAATACCGTATGCCAAAGCAAGTGCAATGACAGCCCTATTGAAAAAATAAAAGCCCTTATTTTCTTGCAAAGGAGAGGCAAAAAATAAAATTGTTATCATTCCCATCAACTGCCAAATATATGAGGCTGTGAACAATCCCAACAGTCCACGTATATATTGTCTTTTTCTCAGTATTATCAAAGTAATAAGACCCATTAGCATGAGTAATCCTCGAAAGCTAAATTCTAGATAATCACGAGGCGTAGAGATCCATTCTGTAACAAAAAATCCCAGCTGCCAATTTTCTGAACCAATCTCTGCATAAGCACGAGCTAATGGAGCCCAATAAAAAGCACCTACAACCAGGGCTACCACACCTGTCGCAAACAAAGACATGTATTCTTTTTTTCCAATTCTTGACTTTGAAAATAAGTTCACTAGTGCAATACCAATAGCCACCAAAAAAAACCAAAAATAAAATAGTATAAATAGTATTCCACCAGTAATACCAAAACCCAGAATACTCATTCCATTTAGCTTGTCACGATTTAATTGGTAGATAATCAAGACAGCCCAGAGGACCACCAGAGCCGCGCTAACCAATTCATATGGTTTTATGATAATTGCGTCCCAGTCGATGAAAACAAAGAGTAGAAGAGGTGCTAGTAGCCACGCTATCCTGCCAGGCATATCTCCAGCCTCGCCATTCTGCTTTTTCCAAAACCATTTTTGAAGTAAATAAAAAAATAATGGAAATAACAAAATTGTTGCAAAACTTGCAAGCTTTGCGATCTGAACTCCATTGTAATTGATTAATCCTCCCACCCATCCAAACATCCAAAACCAGAGTGGTGGATAAAATGGCGGTAGATGGGCATAAGCAAAATCAGAGAGCATGCTACCGTGAGCAAACATCTCATACATGGAGGCTATAGTAATCTCATCAGCAGTTAACCCCCAAAACATAAGCATCGTACCTCTCACCAAAATGAAATAAGCCAAAGCTGTCAAAACTCCTGTTAAAAATAAAAATGATCCTGCACTCCATTTTTTATAAATCCAAACAAGTCCCATTATGATAAAAAGAAAAAAGCACAGTTTTACTGCGATTAGATGTTGTAGATCACTGAAGTTTAGTAAATCTTCCATAATTATTATCACAAGTCACAAGACACATACCACAAACCATTTTAATATTATTTTTGTCCCGTGGTATGTGTCTTGTGACTTGTGTTGTTAAATTTTAACTTCCTCTGACCTGAAGCTAATATTTTCTTAGCTTCTTTTAATCCCCCATTCGTCAATCTAACATGAGTAATAAACCATCTATGTGCGGTACGTTTACCATATCCAATCATGAGTCCTTTGTTTATCAGACGCTCCAAACTTTTGGTAATAATACTCTCTTGATATTTTACCGATGTCTCCTGCTCTTGTTTTTTATAAAACTCCCGAAATAGCTTTCGATCGATTCTTCCAACTTTATCAAAGCATCTGAAAATGATGTATTTTTGGAGTTGACTTAAATACATATTCACATACCAACCACGTACCACATTCAATTCATATATTTGATACATGTTATGTGATACGTGTTACGTGTTTATTTTTTACTGATCTTCAATCCCAACTCTTTAAGTTGACCCTCATCAACTTCTGATGGTGAGCCCATCATAGGCTCTTCTGCTTTTTGATTTTTTGGGAATGGAACAACAGAACGAATATTTTTCTCTCCCAAAAGAAGCATAACAAGTCTTTCAATCCCAGGAGCAAATCCGCAATGAGGAGGTGCACCATATTCAAATGCTTCAATCATGTGTCCAAATTTTTTATCAACTTGTTCTTTGCTGTATCCTGCAATTTCAAATGCCTTGTACATAATTTCTGGATCTTTGTTGCGAACCGCACCGGAAGATAATTCCAAACCATTGGCAATAATATCATATTGATCAGCCAAAATATCCAATGGATCTTTGGTTTTGAGTGCTTCCATTCCGCCCTGTGGCATAGAAAATGGATTGTGACCAAAATCCCAGCCTCCGGCTGGTCCGCCTCTGGCGGATACTTTTTGTTCATTCAACTCATACATTGGGAAATCTACTATCCAAGCCCAAGCAATAAGATTCGCATTAATCAAATTTAATTTTTCTCCTGCCATGTGACGTACTACGCCCAAAGCAAGACAAGATACTTCCCACTTATCTGCCACAAAAAATACAATTGCATTTTTTTCCTTAGTAAACTCAGCCAACTGTTCTTCACTGATAAATTTGGCAATACCGCCCTCTAATTTACCATTGACTATTTTAACCCAAGCCAGCCCCTTTGCATGCAAACGTTTGGCAGCATCTTCAAATTCATCTTCAATTATTTTTCTACTCCACTCTTCTCCACCTGGCACTACCAAAGCCCTAACATATTCAGCATTTTGAAATACTTTGAAATCACTCTTCTTTCCCCATTCTGTAACATCATTCATATGTAGTTCAAATCGCAAGTCTGGCCGATCTGATCCATAAGTTTCCAAACATTCTCTGTATGGAATACGTGGAAATGGTTTTGTCATTACTTTTTTATCCGCAACTTTTTCAGTGAGCTCTATAAATAATGGTTCCATCAGCTGAAAAAATTCTTCTTTTTCCAAAAAACTGGTTTCTACATCTAGCTGATAAAATTCGCCCGGTGATCTATCTGCCCGTGGATCTTCGTCACGCATGCAGGCCGCAATTTGATAATACCTATCAAAGCCAGCCACCATGAGAAGTTGTTTATACTGTTGTGGCGCTTGTGGCAGGGCATAAAACTTGCCCGGATGAATTCTTGACGGTACAAGATAGTCGCGCGCTCCTTCTGGTGAAGAAACGGTCAAAATAGGCGTATCAATATGTACAAAATCATGACTATCCATATACTCGCGCATGTATTTCACCATCTTGGCGCGAAAAATAATATTATCCCGCAATTTTTCTCGACGCAGTTCCAGATAACGATATTTTAATCTTAACTCTTCATCTTCTTCACCTTTTTTAGTTTCAAAAATCTCAAATGGCATTGTCTTAGCTTTGCTCAATATCTCAACTCCACTCGCCACCACCTCAATCTCACCCGTCGCCAAACTCTCATTCACTGTCCCCTTCTTTCTACTTTCTACTTTCCCCTTTATACTTACAATATACTCATATTTTAAACCCTCTGCAATTTTATAGTCCCCCACTTTTTCCGGATCAAAAACTACCTGCGCAATCCCATACCGATCACGCAAATCTACAAAAATAAGCCCACCCAAATCTCGGCGCTTATGCACCCAGCCCGAGAGCATTACTTCTTTGCCGGCGTGTTTTTTGTTTAATTCCCCGCAGGTGTGTGTTCTGTACATATTTCAAATTGTCATCCTGAGCGCAGCGAAAAATCTTTCTTACCGCCGTTCTAGCTTAACTCAAGATAAATTAGGTTATTTTAGCTTAAAATTACCTTCTTATTCTACCAATTCTAGTGATTTTTTGCAAATAAAAACTACTATCTTGACTATAGTAGTTTTTTGCCTTATTTATAACTTAAAAAACATTATTAACTTTATAAATTTCCATACTTCTTAATCTTCACCACAAAAAACCCCTCAATCTCACGATCTGGCATTATACGAAGAGCCTTTTTAACTACTTCAGTATCCACCAACCTCCCTTTCCATTCTTTAACAATCGGCGCACGTTTTAAATCTGGCAGATCAATTGCCAAAATTTTAGCATCCGTATTCTTTTCCAAAAACTTCGTTACCTGAATTTCATTTTCTTCTGGAGCAAAAGTACAGGTAGAATATACCAAAGTTCCTCCAGGCTTAAGAGCACTCCAGGCTGACAATAATAATTTTCTTTGCTGGTAAGCAATGTCTTTTATTTTTCGCTCCTGCCAATACGAAAAAGTTCTAGGCTCATCCAAAACAAATCTGACTTCTGCTCCACATGGCGCGTCCAACAAAATTTTATCAAAATACTCTGTATATTCTTGACACAACTTGGTGCCGTCTAACATTTTTAATTTTACAAATGATCCAGCTCCCAATAATTCTAAATTATGTTTTAATTTAGCAAATCTTGTTTCATTATTATCACAAGCAACAAGCTCACCCGACAACTCCATCATCCCTGCCATTTGCGAGGTCTTGCTTCCGGGCGCAGCGGTCAAATCCAGAACCCTTTCTCCTGGCTTGGGATCAAGTACCAATGGTGGAATCATACTGGCCAAACTTTGCAAATAAATTTTTCCGCTTGAGTACAAGTCTGACTCAATCAATTCCCGTTTAGTTTTATTTTGTAAAATGAAAGCATCCCGATACCACAATACATTTTTGACTTTAAAACCAGTTTCTCTCAAACCATCTAAGACCTTTTCTCGCGTAACCTTGATCGTATTAACACGAAAAGTAATTGGGCGCTCCACAAAAGTTTTGCTAATACCCAAAAACAAAGACGGACCGAATATATCGGTCAGTCTGGAAATAAAATCTTCTGGTAATGTTTTGACTTTTCTTTTATTTTTATACATAATCAATCGCATTCTTAATTCATAATTCTTAATTCATAATTCGTATTACGGACGAACTCTATTTATCATCCTAGGAAATGGAATCGTTTCTCTTACATGTTCAACCCCACAAATCCAACCAACAGTTCTCTCTAATCCCAAACCAAATCCTGAGTGAGGAACTGATCCATATTTTCTCAAATCCAAATACCACTGGTATTCTGGCCCTTCCAAACCTTCTTTGTCAATTGCTGACTTTAATATATCGTAATTGTCTTCACGTTGTGAGCCACCAATTATCTCTCCTGCTCCCTCTATACAGATTAGATCATTATTCAGAACTAATTCTGAATTTTCTGGATCTACTTTCATATAAAATGGCTTGATATTTTTTGGCCATTTGTGAATGAAAACTGGTACAGCTTCATTTTTGGTCAAGAGTCCCTCATCGTCATTTCCCAAATCCTCACCAAACTTAATATCAGAGCCAAGTGAATTCAATTTTTCAATTGCTTCAGTATAAGTCAAACGAGTAAATGGTGCTTTAATCTTTTTTAGTGGTTCTAAGTCTCGTTCTAATATCTCCAATTCTTCTCCACGTCTCTCCAAACAGCGATTTACGATAAAACAAATCATCTCTTCCTGAATCTGCATATTTTCTTCATGCTCGACATATGCTGCCTCAGCATCCATCATCCAAAATTCTGTTAAATGTCGTTTTGTTTTACTTTTTTCGGCTCTAAATGTTGGACCAAAATCAAATCCACGTCCAACAGACATAATTGCCGCTTCAAGGTATAGCTGACCAGACTGAGACAGGTATACTTCGCCCTGATCAAAATACTCAATACTAAACAAAGTGGTTGACCCCTCACATGCATTTGGAGTAATGATTGGAGTATCAATTTTTATAAAATTCTTTTCATGAAAATAATCATAAATTGCCTGAATCACCTCGTCTCGCACCCTCTGAATTGCCCATTGTCTCTTTGACCTAAGCCAAAGATGACGATTGTCCAGTAAAAAATCCGGACCATGCTCTTTTTTTGCAATTGGATACTCTTCTGATATCTGAACAATATTTATGTTCGATACTTGCAATTCAAACTCACCTTCTTTTTTTGGGTGTGCAGAAACCTTTCCACTAATTATTAGTGAAGATTCTTGGGTTAGCTTTTCTACCGCCTCCCAAACTTGTATTTCAACCTCATCTTTTGAAACAATTGCCTGAATAAATCCAGATCCATCACGGAGCTCTAAAAAAGCAATTGACCCTGACGATCGTTTGTTATACAACCATCCTTTGATTTCTACTTCCTTATCTACATGCTTTGAAATATCCTTAATTATAATATGCATAAATTTATTTTATTTTAGACAAAAAGTACTCTTTCATCTTAGCACTAGAGATAAAATTATTCAAGAGAGACTGGGAGGTTTCTTTCTTAATTCTTAATTCTTAATTCTTAATTCTTAATTCTTAATTCTTAATTCCTACTTTCCTCTCTTCGTCTTAATCTCGACCATCTTTTCTGCTCTACGTATATCTGCCAAAAGTTCAGGACGTTTTTTATTAAACAAAACAACATCGCAGACTCCTTTTCCACCATGCATGGCAAACTTACATTGTTCACCTACTTTTTTATATTTTTTTATATCTTTGAATGACTTCAATGTCTGTATTTTATTAATTCCTTTCAAGCTTATTAGCCTACCTTCTTTTTTAGCATAAAATTTGAGAGCACAAGTATAACCATTAATTTTTTTTGATATGATCGGCTTTTTGCCCATTCTTATCAAAATATCATTCAAAGAGTGATCAATATTATAAGACAGTTGATACATTTCCACTCGAAATCCGCCAATTCGAGGTCCTAGTTCAATTATTTTCCAACCATCGTCAGTCTTTATAAGTTCTACATGCGCTGTACTGCTTCGTAAACCAAGAGCATGAATTGCTTTCTCAGCAACTAGTTCTCCTGCTTTAATACTCTCTTTTTTTAATGTGGTAGGAGTGTTTCTTTTATAACAAAAGAAATCATCAAAGCCCATTGATCTTCCACTTGTAAAATGCACAAAAGGACAAAAATAAATTTTCCCAAGTGAATTTACATATGCATCCACTGAATACATCTCACCTTCCATCATCTGTTCTACCAAAATCTTTGGCACTGTGTCACGAGAATTGTCAGTATAGATCTTTCTAATTTTAGAAAAAGCTGTGCGCAAATTATTCACAAGTTCTTCTTTGTGATAACAAACTGTAACCAACAGACTAGAGGCAAGACCAGCAGGCTTCATAATCAAAGGAAAACCTACTTTATCTTTTATTTTTTTAATTGTTTCTTTTTTTGTATTACTTACAATAGTAAATTTCGGTGTAATACTTTTATCATATGCACGAAACATTTTTCTCATATAGGTCTTATCAGTTGACCATAAGACAGAGGCTGTTGTTGGAGTTTTTAGATAAGGCACGTGTGGAATAACTTTGCTAAAAATATTCATATTTGCCTCACCCCGACATGTCACTGCCAAAAATTCCTTACGATAAGGTAGTAGTTCTTTTTCAATCTCCAGAGGATTATCCAAATTACAAGCAAATAAAATATCTACTCCAAGGTCGCCAGCCTGCTTCTGCCCATTCTTATTTTTGTTATCTCGAATAACAGCAACGCGAAATTTCTGTCCTATTTTTCGGGAGTATTTTTTCAAACTGCTAACAGACCCAGCTGACGCAACGTTGATAAATAAAATAATATTTTTCTTTTTCATAAAATCATGTAAAAAATCTTTGAAAGTATACGCTCCAAATTAATCTGTGTCAAGTAAAAAAGGGTATGCAAAAAGCACTACCCTACTCCAAAAAAAAGGCTTAAACTAGTAAAATTTACGACTTCCACAAACCATGTAAATTACAGTATGCTCTTGCTCCTATCACTTTTCCACGTGCGTGAAATTCTGCCTCTGGTTTGTCACCTGGATTCAAAAAAACTTTTCCAGATCTCCCATCCTCCAGATTTATTTCAATCCACTCAATAAAATGTTCTTCAGTCATTGGATGGGGATCTGAACCAATTAAAATTTTTACACCATCACTTTCCTTGCAATCATTAGCTGGTAAAATTTCAAGTACTGGGACATGCTTTTCTAAAGATGCATCTACTGTGTTTTCTTTTTGAAGGTGCATTGGCTCTCCACAACAAACCAACTCTCCTACTCCTGTATGGAGCATTTCAACGATATTACCACAAACATTGCATTTGTATACTTGTTTTAGTTTTGTCATATGATTTTTACATAATCCCGAGCGAAGTCGCCGTGCCGGCAGGCAGGCAGGAGGGATCTTTCGAAGGCAAAGTCTTTGACATTACCTGAATGTTTCTAACAACTTCAACATCAATTTTGAAAGATCTCTCCACTCGCCCTTCGGACTCGGTCGAGATAAATTAATTTAATATTCTTCACTTTTCAATTGATAGTAAGCCTGTGGATGGTCACATGATGGGCAAAGTTCAGGCGCCTTGTTTCCAACGTGGATATAACCACATTCACGACAAACCCACACCACTTCTTTACCTTTATCAAAAATAGTTCCTTCGACCAAATTAGCTAATAATTTTTTATAGCGCTCTTCGTGATGTTCTTCTGCCTTAGCAATGGAACTAAAACGATGGGCAATGGCGGATAGTCCTTCTTCATCTGCTACTTTGGCAAACTCTGGATACATTTCAGAGTATTCATAATGTTCCCCAGCAATTGCTACCTGCAAATTTGTCTTGGTATCACCGTAGACATTAGGAGAAGCGACTTCTACAATCAACTCTCCAGAAGTGTCTCCCAATTGTTTTTTTAATTCTTGAATATGTTCAAACTCGCGCTTTGCATGAATTTTTTCTTGCTCTGCAGTTTCCAAAAAAATACCACAAATTTGTTCGTAACCTTCTTTTTTTGCTACCTTAGCATAGTATGTATAGCGATTTCTGGCTTGAGACTCGCCAATAAAAGCTTTAGTTAAGTTCTCGAGTGTTTTTTGCATAGACTGGATTTTAATAAAAAAATAAAAGACTATTCTTAGTTTATTATAAATCAGCTCATTGGTCAAGAAAATGTAATGGTTCAATACATAGTGTATGATCTCAAACCCAACCACCCTGCTTACCACTTAGCAGTTTAATTTTGATCCGCTTGACAAATAATAATTATGGGTATATACTCATAATATAAAGGTCGTTTAAATTAAGAATCTAACAAAAAAAATATGCCTAATTTTGACAAAACTGGCCCGGCTAGCAAGGGCTCCAAAACCGGTGGAGAGATGGGAAATTGTCCAGACGTAACTCCTCAAAATAGACCGTTTGATGGGCTTGGACAAGGACTAGGGCACTGTGGGCAACCTCCCAAAGGTGGAGAACAGGGTCGCAAAAGAGCGGGTGGACTGCGTCGTTTACTTGGCAAAGGAAGAAATAATAAGGTATAATATTGACAATTTAAACAATATTTTATGCCCCGACCCAGATGCCACCGTAGAGTCAGATTTCAACCTCAAGCAACATATTTTAAGCCTCAAGGAATACCTATGAGGCAACTTGAGGTAATAAAATTAACACCTGAAGAAGTAGAGACTTTACGTTTGAAAAATATTAAAGGATTTGATCAAATAAAATGCGCCCAAGAAATGAAAACATCACAAAGCACTTTGCAAAGAATTTTAGCTTCGGCTTATCAAAAAATAAGCGATGCCCTCATAAATGGCAAAGGGATAGAAATAGTTGATAAATAAAACATGAAAATAAAAATACTTCTACTCACTCTCCTACTCTTAATTCCATACGCCACAAACGCCCAAACGGAAAGTTCGTCTGTCCATGACGAACTTTTTAAAGCTGAAATAATTGAAATTATTGAAGAAAATGACAACTCTGTTGAAGCGAATACAGAATCTTTTCAGCAAAAATTAAAACTAATTGGACTTGACGAAAAATGGAAAGGTAAAGAAATAATTTCCGATAACATGGATTTGCAGGTTGTTTCCAACCCGAGATATGAGGTTGGAGACAAAGTGCTCGTCAGTTATTTCCAAGATATTAACAGCAACAACGTTTATTATGTGACAGGCCCAGTGCGACAAGGCTCTCTCTATTGGCTCGCGCTAATCTTTGCTTTAGTTGTTATTGCTATTGGCAGATGGAAAGGCTTGCGCTCGCTTGCCGTGCTTTTGTTGACATTCTTAATTATTCTCAAATTTATTGTTCCTAAAATTTTGACTGGCAACGACCCTCTTTTTATTACGATTATTGGCTCACTCATTATTTTAACTCTAGCCATATATATAACTGAAGGACTAAAACGCAATTCAACTATTGCAATTTTTTCTGTCTTGATTTCTCTAATTATTACAGGTTTTATTTCTATATGGTTTACCGGACTTGCCAAACTTACAGGCTTTGCCAGCGAGGAAGCCATTTATTTGACCGGACTTGCCGGAAGCGGTATCGATATCAAAGGGCTTCTGCTCGCAGGTATTATTATCGGAGCTTTGGGTGTTTTGGATGATGTAGTTATCGCTCAAGTTGTATTGGTAAAAGAATTAAAAATTTCTAGCCCTGAATTTTCTAAAAAACAAATTTATGCAAAAGCCATGCGAGTAGGTGTGTCTCATTTAAGCTCAATGATAAATACTCTCTTTCTCGCTTATGCTGGTGCGGCTCTACCTCTCTTAATTTTATTCAGCGTAAAACAACCGCCGTTTTTAAATTTTAATAATGTAATTAATAACGAAATTATAGCAACAGAAATTGTTCGATCGCTCGCCGGCAGTATTGGTATTGTTTTGGCTGTTCCTATTTCTACCTTAATGGCGGTTTGGTTTGGAGAAAGTAAAAAAATAATTAAAACAAAAAATTAAACAAATATCCAATTAATATTATTCCCAAAGTTACTATACCAAAAAAACTGAGTAGTAATGGCATTTTCAATACCCGCTTCAGCATCATGGCTTCAGGAAAAGACAAACCTACCACCGCCATCATAAAGGCTAGTCCTGTGCCCAGAGAGACTCCCTTAGCAACAAGAGCCTGAATAATGGGAATAACCCCGCTAGCATTGGAATATAGCGGTACAGCCAGTATTACAGCCAGTGGAACAGCGATAAGGCCTGCCTTTTGCAAATAATCTTCAAAAAAATCTGCTGGCACAAATCCGTGAATAATCGCACCAATTGCCACTCCAACAAAAATATATAAACCAACCTTTCCCACAATCCCCCAAGCTTCTCGGGAAATTATAAAAAATACTTGATTGAATTTTGGTTTGCCTTTTTTACAACAACATTTTTTACCCTGATCCTTAGTAAGATTTATTACATATTTTTCCATTTTTAATTTTCCGATAATAAATCCACCCAGCATGCCAATACCAATACCAGCTCCCAAATATGCCAAAGTTACTTTCCAACCAAACAAGCCAATAAATAAACTAATGGCAATTTCATTAATTAGAGGCGAAGTAATGAGAAATGCAAAGGTTACTCCGAGTGGCAGACCTGATTGCAAAAACCCGATAAAGAGCGGAATGGAAGAACAGGAACAAAATGGCGTGAGCGCGCCAAAACAAGTAGAGAGAAAATAATCTGCTCCATAAAATTTTCTGCTGGTAAGAAAAACTTTAAACTTTTCTATTGGTAAATAATAACGAAGCAAACTCATCAAGTGGGTGATGATGATGAGTAAAATAAAAATTTTAAAGATATCTAAAATAAAAAAATTAACCACTTCTCCAAGTGGTGTTTCTGGTACTATTTTTAGAATGGTATAAGTAAACCAATCAGCAAATAATTCTATTGGATAAAAAATGTTCATATTAATTAACAAATTTATTAATAAACTCCCCCAAATAATAACTACCCACAATCACACAAACCGCCAAAATCACGTGTTCCGCTACCACATGCAAAACCTTGTCTTTATTACTCCTCGCCATCACAATGCTAAGCGTGGTTAGCATTGCCAACCCCCAAACCACATTGACAATAAGCGCAGTGGGTAAGGAAAAAATTAAAACAGGAATAATGAAAGTGGAAGCAAAAATTAACTTTGCCAAAAAAGTGGACAATGTTGCCAGCCACACTTCCCGTTTCGAGAGTGTGCCTTTTGATTCTTCTGACATGTGAATACCAAAAGCATCTGACAAGGCATCTGCAACTGCAATAATCAAAATTCCACTCAACACTGCAAGACGCGAACCTGTACTGGAATAAAGCCCAATCATGAGCCCGAGTGTAGTGATAGTGGCCGAAGTGATACCAAAGCCAATTCCAGTTTTTAGGTAATTTTTCATAAATATAGTGCATTTATTGTTAAAATAATGTATAATTAATGTATCACTATTCTAACAAATTTTAATTCTTAAATCAATTGCCTATGAGCAAAAAAGCTAAGGTAATACTGGGAATCGTAATTGCTATTCCCACAATTTTTGTGCTACTGGTTGTGGTCGCTTACTTGACCAGTAGTAATTCGGGCCAATCTACTGGTTCGCATGACTTTGACAGTGGTAGTTCCGAGCTTGGTGCTCAGTCTGCCCCTGCAAGTATGAATTTCTCATTTAGTAGATCAGAGAAAGCAGATATAGAAGAATCTGTTATGATGGACGACTCTGCTATGTACGATTCTGAACCCGATTATGCAGATGGTGGTGGGGATAGTTCAAATGGTAACACTGCCCCAGCTGATCGTTTGGTTATAAAGACTGGAAGTTTTTCAGTCGTGGTAGATGATGTAAATGTAGCAGTAGAGACAGCAAGCCAGTATGCCAAAGATAAGGGCGGTTATGTAGTCTCAAGTGATACCTCTAAGACCGGCTTATCTCCACGAGCCACTGTTATTATTCGTATCCCAGCCGAAATATTTGATGAAGGTGTGGGAGAAATAAAAGCACTGGGTCAGGTAGAAAGTGAGTATATAGAAGGTCAGGATGTCACAGAGGAATATGTTGATCTAGGAGCTAGACTTGGCAATCTACGCGCTACTGAAAATCAATATCTCGAAATAATGAAAAAGGCTTACGAAATTGAAGATATTTTGCAAGTCCAACGCTACTTGTCTGATGTAAGAGAAGATATTGAAAGAATTGAAGGTGGTATGAAATACTTACGCGAAAGCGCTGCTATGTCTACTATCACCATTCACATGTCAACTGACCCACAGGTTTTACCAATCCTTGATGAGGGTGATGAATGGGAACCATGGACAGTAATCAAAGAGGCAACAAGAGGTTTGATAGAACTTGCCAAATCACTGAGTTACTTAATAATTTGGCTAGTTGTTTATATTCCGCTTTGGTTGGCGATTTGGCTAATTGTCTGGTTGATTAGAAAATTTTGGAAAAGGCACACAGTCAAAAAAATGAATTCTGGACAATAAACTGAAAAACAAAAAACCACTCCGTAAAAAAGGGTGGTTTTTTTGTTTTTAAAAAACTTATTTTTCACGTATTCCTACATGAAAATATAAATTAATTACCAACTTTTTGGAATTTCACTGCAAGCATACTCAACCTTTTGCAAACATTCAGCATATTTAGCATTAGCACTAGATATTTCTACTGCATCAGCCCCACTCCATTGTGGTTGAGAAGTATCAAACAAAGCACAGCGGTTGTTTTTGCCATTTTCTATACAACCATCTTTGGTCATACTTTTTTTGTAAGTTTCCTGACGAATTTGCATGGCTTCATCACAATATACACCACTGCTTTTGCCATACTGTTCGCAAGCATTTTCAGATGATTGGTCGATTTTTAACATCTCCTGTACACATTCATCTACATCATTATAATAACCAACACCCATATCGTTAGTAATTTCTATACCATAAGATTCCAAATCTCGACTTTGGTAATTATTAACATAAATATCACAGTACTCGGTAAAAAAACTCTGCATATCAATTTTTGTTATTTTGGTTTTGTCTAAATCAGAATTGGCACAACCGCCCCCTGTCAAAATCAAAATTCCAAAAATCAAAATTATTTTCTTCATATTTTTTAATTAAAATTTAGTGTATTTAAGATTAATTCAAAATTACCCATCTGTTCGCTATAATCTGGTTCACTGCCCAGATAACTAATAATAAAAATATAATTATCTTTTGCAAAATAAATACTAATTGGCGAACCTTCATTTAATTCTGTAAAAATGGGCTCTACAATTTTACGAATTGCATCAAAACCAGAAATTTTTATATTTTCTTGTTGTAAAATTTCTTCCTCTGGGCCATTTTGACTAATCTGCTCTACCCAGTCGGACAAACTCAAATCATCATAATTTTCCAAAGCCATTATGTCCATTTTTATACCTACTGGCACTCCCCCATCACCAGGTGGATCTTCTGTATTGTAGAGCATCACAATATCAGCCTGTGAATCCCCCATCAAATTCCAATCAGGGCTGTACTGAAAGCTGTAGCTGTGTTTGCTATTGATATATTTTGCATTATCATTACCCCTCCAATCTTGAGTAAAAAACCAATAGCCCAAGCCTACCAACATTATTACTCCCAGTAATATAAGAAGATTTTTCTTCATACTCTAAAATTAAAATAAATTATATATAAAATTGTAAACTTCTGCGTCATTCTGCGTAAAATTTTGCGTTAATCAGCGTCCGTATCAATAAAAAACAATTTCTGAAATAGCAGCGTCATTGTATTTGTTTCCAGGATAGATGTCCACAATCACAACACGCACATAATCGGTTTTTACAGGGTCAAAATATAAATCATGACTTCGGTATTCATCAGACAGAGTAAAAAATTCAGCTGGATCATTGGAAAATTCTACTCGCAATTGTTTTACTCTGTTATTCTCAAAATAACCGTCTTCTGAACTACCATAACCGGGTACGATGCCTATTCCATTTACTTCTTGTTTTTTATCAAAATTAAATTTGATCCACTCGTCTTTCCCATTTCCTGAGTCTCCCTCTACCCAAGAAGTAGTGATAGTTTCATCAAATGCCAGATCTGGAGTATATGAATAAATTCCTTCCTGTGGTAAATATGAAGAAGCTTCTATGGTAGATTTATCTTTACGATCATCTCCCCCACTTCCACCAAAAAGACCACCGGTTTTTGTCTTTAGATCAATACCAGGAACATTGTTGGAGACAAAAAAGAAAATTATAAATCCTACCAGACCAACTCCTCCCAAAATTAAGACTATCTTTCTTATCGCCTTTACTTTCAAAAGCAGAACTATAAGTATCAGAATCACCAGGCCAATACCCACTGGTTTTAATTTTGTCCAGTCAAAATCAAATTTAAATCCGTCACTTGGTTTTATCTTTGGTTTGTAATTAGGATCAACAATGTCAAGCTTCAAAACTTTTTTTTCATTTTTATCTATAAAATTTTCTGCCTCATCCAGCTCGGCATTAAACATCTTGCTTGTTTCTTGAATTTCTTTATTATCTGGGTTGTACTCTGCAGCTATCTCTGACAAACGGGCAATATTTTTATAAAAATCAAGCGAATTTTGTTTTTCATAATACTCAATCGCTAAATCTCTATCAGCACTACCTTTTTCTACTTCATTTTGAAAAAGTTGATCCAAAAGATCACCTTCTCCTTCTTGGGCTGTAACAGAATCTACCAAAGCAAAATTCTTTGTTGGGCTATCAGCCTGGCTAAAAAAGCTTGTGCCCATAATAGTTCTTACTCCAGCGCTGGTTCGCAACACACCTTCATTATATGCTTCATACCAAATTGCTAGATCAGCCGCGTCTGCCACTTTGGAAAAAACCTTGTAAGCATTATTGGCTGCTACGCACATCTCATTCACTTGCGCCATAAATTGAGGGAAGAAAATAAAAGTCACTATTCTCGACGCAGAATTGAACACAAACTTTACTTGTTCCACTGCTTTATCAGTTACATCCAAGGTGGCCGAGGCATAAGTTTTATTTTTGTAGCTATCCAAAAATTCTCTGTACTGTTCTTGCATGGAATTAATAGCACTGTCTTCTAGCATGTATTCTGGCAAAAATTGTCTATCTTGAACTTTTATTTCCATTATGTCGAGCATTTCTCTAGTTACATTTTTGTCATAAGAATTATCAAAAGCGGTTTTTATTGATTGTTCAATTCGCAAAGGATTTGATAGAGATGCTGTTAATTTTTTGATTGTGTCTTCAGACAAATTTTTATAATCAAAACCTAATTCTTCCAAAACTATAGTAAATACTTTTGGATCTATATGCTGAAATGCTTTAAAAACCCCAGCTTTCAGACCTGCCAGAGATGCTTTTAGATAAGAGGGCGCCAAATTATTAACAATAGTAAGAGCCTCTTGTTTTTCTTCTGCAGAAATTTTGGCTAATTTGTCTGCACCATATTTTTCTAGATAATTTTTCACCCAGTCGGTATAGCCAGTCATATCCATCAAAATTCCCAACAAATCACTAATTACTACTTTGGTGGCCTTGGCCATTTGTTCATTTATACCTGTCTTTCCTTTGGTAAAACTTCCTCCCTCGTAAGTAAACATGAGAGCATAGGAAAGAGATTTCATTCCTCGAATTAAAGATTTTACCTCTTCATTGTCATCTTCTTGAGCTAAATATTTGGGAAAATTAACAATAAAATCATTAATGATATAACTGTCAACGTGTACCTGATTGTAATAACTAAAAGATTTGTCTACCCTGTCTTTAACTGAACTGTCTAGCCCCAATTCCACATAAGTTGTTGGTGTTTCTGCTCCTGGAACTTCGGTGATGAAAGGATTTTCTATGGTAGCACAACCATCTTTATCCGTATCATAGTACTTTTCTGCCCCTACTATGTCCGAACTAATGCGGGCATTAACTACCGGGGCTTCCTGTCCATTTGATTTAGTATAAACACATAGCTCTGCTTTTTTTGTTTTCATTTTTAAAATTTGACTCTTATCAGCAAAACCAGTTTTTTCAATTTCTATATTACCACCTTTTTCCAAAGTAAGATCAATAGAATAAGATTTATCTCCAGTGCGTGTACTATTATATTTATCGTACGTTATAACCAAAGTATCAAGCCAACTATTTACATCAATATCTCTAAAATCAGGCGTCTGATAAAAAACTGTGTATCCGCTATCAACATCGCCTTCCACTTTGGTAATTTTACCATGAGTAGGATTTATACCTGCACGAATTTCAAATCTTAAATTTACAGGATCATTCCCAGGAACAAATTTTCCTTCTACATTAAATTGTGTTTTTGTCTGGCCATCTGCAAACAAGGGGGGTTGTGGCTGACCTGAAAAAGCATGAATAGTCCATTCAACGACTGGCTCTACACATGATTTGACACCACCTTCCGTCACCATTACCAAGGTTTTATAACAATAACACTCCCCGGTTTGATTATTAAAACTGATATTTTTTCCATTTCCACACATTTGTTGTGTAGAAACACATTCTCCTTGCCAAGCCACTGTCCCATCATAGCAACAAGGTCCAGGACCAGTACAAGCAGGCCTTTGCCCACTATTGATTATATCCAAAAGATTACCAGCTTCAACTTTTTGTGGTAAAAAAGCCAAAAAAGA